>NZ_JBEYYT010000726.1:0-3091 GCF_040645715.1 Spirillospora sp. NPDC046719
GATCCCGCCCCGGGGGGATTCGACATCTCCCCCTACGGGCGTGCCCCGGGGGGGGGCGGCGCCCCCGGGCGGGGATCGGCCGGGCGCCCGGCCCCCCCGCCCCGCCCGCCGCACCACCCACCCCTTGGTAACCCCTGACCCATCCGGGAGGGACCGTCATGTCCCAAGCCATGCCGAAAACGCCGCCCTCGGCCGATCCGGCCGCACGCGGGCTGTTCACCCGAGCGGGAATCTTCCGCCTGAAGCCGGTCGACTCGTCGGAGGAGGAGACCGCCGGCGGCCTGCGCCGCACCATGGGCCTGTGGCAGCTCGTCGCGCTCAGCCTCGGTGGCCTCGTCGGCGCCGGCGTGTTCTCGCTCGCCGGCGTCGTCGCGCACGACGACGCCGGCCCCGGCGTGATGATCTCGTTCCTCATCGCGATCGTCGCCAGCAGCGCCGCCGCCCTCTGCTACGCCGAGTTCGCCGGGCTCATCCCGAAGGCCGGCTCCGCCTACACCTACTCCTACGCCGCGCTCGGCGAGGCGATCGGCTGGGCAATCGGCTGGGACCTGCTGCTGGAGTACACCGCGATCGTCGCGGTCGTCGCCATCGCCATCTCCGGCTACCTGTCGTACATCCTCGACCAGGTCGGCCTCGACATCCCGCACTGGGCGCTCGGCGCGCCGGGCACCGGCTCCGGCCACAAGGTCGACCTGTTCGCCGCGCTGCTGTGCCTGCTGCTGGCGTTCGTGCTGTCGCGCGGGACGAAGGAGTCGGCGCGGTTCGAGACGATCCTCGTCGTCGTGAAGCTCGGCATCGTCGCCCTGGTCGTGATCGCGGGAGCGTTCCACATCTCCGGCGGCAACTTCAGCCCGTTCCTGCCCTTCGGCATCGGCGGCGCGATCTCCGGCGCCGCCACCACGTTCTTCGCCGTCTACGGCTACGACGCGATGAGCGCCGCGGCCGAGGAGAGCGCCGAGGCCAAGAAGGTGCTGCCGAAGGCGATCGTCATCTCGCTCGCCATCGCGGCCGTCATCTACCTGCTCGTCTGCATCGTGCTGCTGGGCATGCAGGACTACCGGCACATCGACGTCAAGAGCCCGTTCTCCAGCGCGCTCGCCTCCGTCGGCCTCGCCGGCCTCGGCACGGTCGTCGCGGTCGGCGCCGTCATCGGCATCACCACCTCCGCGCTGGCGAACATGCTCGCCGTGACCCGCGTCTGGTTCTCGATGAGCCGGGACGGGCTGCTGCCCGCCTACTTCGCCCGGAACCACCCGAGGCGGCAGGTCCCCGACCGCGTCATCTGGCTCGTCGGGATCGGCTCGGCGGTCATCGCCGGGTTCCTGCCGATCAAGGAGGCCGCCGACCTCACCAACATCGGCATCCTGATGGCGTTCATCGTGGTCGCCGTCGCGGTCATGGTGATGCGCCGGACCCGGCCGGACCTGCCGCGCTCGTTCCGCACCCCCTGGGTGCCGCTGGTGCCGCTGGTCGGCATCGGCTTCTCGATCTGGCTGATCGCCAACCTCGACTGGGTCACCTGGGTCCGGTTCGTGGTCTGGATGCTGCTCGGCCTGATCGTCTACGCGTTCTACGGGTACCGGAACTCGGTGGAGAATCGGGGTTCGGGGACCGTCCGCACCACCCCGCACGCCGGGGACGAAGGGAGCACCTCATGACACCGGACCAGGCCGTCGCCGCCGCCGTGTCCGCCGCGGCCGGATGGGCCGCGGCCCCTCCCCAGGAGCGCGCCGAGGGCCTGACCGCGATCGCGGACGCCCTGGAGGCCGCCCGCGCCGAGCTGGTCGCCCTCGCCGACGAGGAGAGCCACCTGGGCGAGACCCGGCTGAACGGCGAGCTCACCCGCACCACGTTCCAGCTGAGGCTGTTCGCCGACCAGGTGCGGGAGGGCGCGTTCTACGACGCCCGCATCGACCGCCCCGACCCGCAGTGGCCGAGCGGGCCCCGGCCCGACCTGCGCCGCTACCGGACGGCGCTCGGCCCGGTGCTGGTGTTCGCGGCGAGCAACTTCCCGTTCGCGTTCAGCGTCGCGGGCGGCGACACCGCCTCCGCGCTCGCCGCCGGCTGCCCCGTCGTCCTCAAGGCGCACCCCGGCCACCCCCGGCTGTCCCGCCGCACCGCCGAGATCATCGCCGGCGCCGGGCTGCCGGACGGGGTGTTCGGCCTGATCGAGGGGGAGGCGGAGGGCGTCGAGGCGCTGCGGCACCCCGGCATCGCCGCCGCCGCGTTCACCGGCTCGGAGAAGGGCGGCCTCGCCCTCGCGAAGATCGCGGCGGAGCGGCCGACCCCGATCCCGTTCTTCGGCGAGCTCGGCAGCGTCAACCCGACCGTGGTGACCCCGCGCGCCGCCGAGACGCGGCCCGACGAGATCGCGCAGGGCTACGCCGCGTCCCTCACCCTGGGCGCCGGGCAGTTCTGCACCAACCCGGGCCTGCTGTTCGCGCCCGAGGCGCTGGTGGACGAGATCGCCGAGCGGCTGCGCGGCGTCGCCGCCGCGCCGATGCTGAACGACCGCATCGAGGCCGGCTTCCTGTCGGTCTCCGACGCGCTCGGCGGCCGCCCCGGCGTCCGCCGCGTCGTGTGGCCGGAGGACGGGGCGTCCACCGCGCCGCGCCTGCTGACCATGGACCTCGCGGCGTTCCGCGCCGACGCCGACGCCGCCGGGCAGGAGTGCTTCGGCCCGCTCGGCCTCGTCGTCACCTACGACGACCTCGCCGACGTCGCGGACGCCGTCGCCGCGCTGCCCGGCCAGCTCACCACGTCGCTGCACGCCGAGCAGGACGAGACCGGCGACCTCGCCGCGCTCACCGGCGTGCTCGCGGACCGCAGCGGGCGCGTGCTGTGGAACCAGTGGCCCACCGGCGTCGCCGTCAGCTACGCGATGGAGCACGGCGGGCCGTACCCGGCCACGACCGCGCCCGCCACCACGTCGGTCGGCACGGCCGCGATCGAGCGGTTCCTGCGGCCCGTGGCCTTCCAGGGCTGGCCGCAGGAGCTGCTGCCGCCGCCGCTGCGCGACGACAACCCGTGGAAGGTCCCGCAGACCGTCCACTGAGCGGAGCCGCCGGAGCGCCGGTCCCGGGCCGGGGCC
>NZ_JBEYYT010000727.1:0-3079 GCF_040645715.1 Spirillospora sp. NPDC046719
AGCCGTTTGCACTACCTTTCTACACCAGCCCCCGCCGCGGCGGCTGGTGTACCCCGCCATCGCCGCCCGGCGGGCGCGCGACGGGAGGGGCGCGCGCCGCCTGTTCGACGACCGGCACTGCGGAGAGCTGGTCGACGACTGCGGCGGCGCCGGCCGCATCCCGTTCTTCCACGCCGACGGGACGCCGCTGACCTCGGAAGAACTGCCCGCGTCCGATCCCGGACCGGGCGACACCGTGGCACGGGCCGAATGGTCGATCATGCGCCACGAGCGCGGTGACGTCGCCGGCGCCTTCACCGCCGCGGGCTTCGAGCTCCGGCAGCCCGCGAACCCGGCCGAGCGCGGAGCGTTCATGGAGACCCTCCGGCTGCGCATGGGACGGCCGCCCGTGCTGGCGGCCCGGGTCCGCCGCCTCGCCGCCGGGCGCGGCGGGGATCCGGTCACCGCGGTCTTCGGATCGCCGTACACGCCGCGCGGGGCGGTGACCGTCGAGGCGGGCGGCGAGGGCGAGCGCCCGCTGCTGAGGCCGGCGGCGCCCGGGGAGTACCGGAGCTCGGCGGCGCCCGACCACTGGCGGCTTTTCCCCGACGCCGAGCTGCTGCTCGCGGGCATGGTCGCGCCGGACGAGCTGCATCCGCTGATCCGGTCGGCGCTGTTCCCGGCGCGTCCGGCCGCCGACGGGCCGGTGGGGCCGCCGGATCCGGAGCCGCCGACGCCCGTGCGGGTCCGCTGCCGCGGCGAGTGGCACGAGGTCCGCTGGTGCGGTGGAGCGCTGGCACTCCCGCACGGACCCGTGGAGGAGCGGCGCGAGCAGACCCTGCGCGCGCTCGGCGGCGCCCTCTACGGCTGCTTCGCCGTGCGGGAGGCGTGGCGGACGGGCCCGGACCGGCTGCCGCGCGAGCTGCGGCGCCAGCGGAGCGAGCTGTTCCTGCGGGCGCTGCACGGCGACGCGCCCGGCGTGCTCCGCCTGCTGGACGCGGGAATGGACCCCCGGGCGCGCGACGGCGAGGGGCGCACCCTGCTGCACTTCGTCCACGCGATGGACCACCGCCTGGTCCTTCCCCGGCTGCTGGCCGCCGGCCTCGACGTCGACGCGCGCGACCGGTCGGACCGCACGCCGCTGTCCACGGCGGTCACCGAGCACGGCTCCCCGGACACCGTCCGGGCCCTGCTGGAGGCCGGTGCGAGCCGGGACGCCGAGGCGGGCGGCCGCCGCGTCCGGGGGACGTTCGCGTGGCTCGTCCGGCGCAGCGGGCGCGAGGACCTCGAACCGCTGCTCGCCGCGCCGTGAAGATCACCGAAATTCGGGTGGTTCGCCGGGTTGGTTCCGTTACGCTGCCGGTGGCGGGGCTGTAGCGCAGAGGTCGACGCACCAATACTGCATGTTGGAGGACGCCGGTTCGAATCCGGTCGGCTCCGCCCCGATCCGGCTGACGGGGACGAGGGAGTGCAGTGACGGCCGTTGCGCGAGCCGGCGGGCCGCGACCGCCGGTCGAGGACGAGGCGCCCGGCCCCGAGGAGCTCGCGGCCTGCCTGCGGCTGCTGGAGCGCGCGCGGGCCACCGACCCGGACGACCCGCGCTGGCGGGCCGTGCACGAGGCGGCGTCGCAGCTGCACCGGTCCGGCAAGAAGGCGCGGAAGGCCGCCCGCAGGACGCAGCGGCGCGCCGAGGACCTCGACGCGATGGCCGCCGCCACCCGCTTCCAGGACCAGGACCCCGGCGCCGACCCGGAGCCCGCTCCGGCGAGGCCCGCGTCCGGGCGGACGCTGAAACGGGCGCGGACCTGCTACGTCTGCAAGGCGCCGTACCGGGACGTGCACCCCGACTACCACCTGATGTGCCCGGAGTGCGCGGCGGAGAACCTGGCGCGCCGGCACGCCCGCTGCGACCTGCGCGGGCGGCGCGCCCTCGTCACCGGCGGCCGCATCAAGATCGGCTTCCAGGTCGCGCTGAAGATGCTCCGCGACGGCGCGGAGGTCCTGGTCACCACCCGGTTCCCGCGCGACGCGGCGCGCCGGTTCGCCGCCGTCCCCGACTCCGCCGACTGGCTCTCCCGGCTGCACGTCCACGGCGTCGACCTGCTGGACCTGCCGGGCGTCGCGGGCCTGCTGGAAGCCGTGCACGCCCGGTTCGACCACCTGGACGTCCTGGTGAACAACGCGGCGCAGACCGTCCGGCGGCCGCCCGCCTACCACCGGGAGGTGCGCGCGGCGGAGGCGCTGCCGCTGACCGGCGCGGCGGCGCGCGTCGACGTCGCCGAGGGCGGCCGGGCCGCGCTGGAGGCGGGCCCCGCCGCCGCGCTCGCCGTCCCCGACGACGCGCTGTTCCCGGCGGGGCTGACCGACGAGACCGGGCAGCCCCTCGACCTGCGCGACCGCAACAGCTGGACGCTGCGGCTGCACGAGGTCGACCCGGGCGAGTGGCTGGAGGTGCAGATGGTGAACGCGTTCGCGCCGTTCCTGCTGACCTCGCGGCTGCGCGGGCTGCTGGAGGCGTCGCCGTTCCCCGACCGGTACGCGGTGCAGGTGTCGGCGATGGAGGGCAGCTTCTCCCGCGAGCACAAGACCGTCCGCCACCCGCACACGAACATGGCGAAGGCGGCGCTGAACATGATGACCCGCACCTCGGCCGCGGACTACGCGGCGGCGGGCATCCACATGACCAGCGTGGACACCGGCTGGGTGACCGACGAGCGGCCGCACCCGGGCAAGCTCGAGCAGTTCGCCGCCGGGTTCCGGCCCCCGCTGGACGTGATCGACGGCGCGGCCCGGGTCTACGACCCGGTCGTGCGGGGCGTCGGCGGCGAGCGGCTGTCCGGCGTGTTCCTGAAGGACTACCGACCGGTGGAGTGGTGAACAGCATGGAGCCGACCCCCGTACGCTGCCCCGCGATCGAGCACCCGGACGTGCCGCCCGCCGACCCGGCCGCGCTCGCGCCGCTGCTGGCGCGGCTCGGGGACGGGGCGGCGGGCGGCGGCGGCGGGGCGGTCCGGGGCGGGACGGGGGGGGGGGGGGGCCGGGGGGGGGGGGGGGGGGCGGGGGGGGGGGCGGGGGGGGGGGGGCGGGTGGTCGGGGCGGG
>NZ_JBEYYT010000728.1:0-3072 GCF_040645715.1 Spirillospora sp. NPDC046719
CCCGGTGGAGGAGGACCTGGTCGTCGCGGCGCGGCCCGCGCGGGACGCCGCGTACGCCGCCGCGGCGGGGCTGCTGCAGCGCCGCGCGGACGTGACCGCCGTGCTCGCCGCCGGGCACCTGCTCGGCGAGGCCGCCGTGCTGGTGGCCCGCGAGCTGGACCTGCGCGTCCCCGCCGACGTGTCGATCGCGATGGTCGACGACGTGGCATGGGCGGAGCTGTGCGACCCGCCGCTGACGGCGGTGGCGCGGCCGGGCCGCGACATCGGCCACCGGGCGTGCGAGCTGCTGCTCCGCGACCAGGCCCGGCGCGGCCGGGGCGGCCCGCTGCTGCTGCCGACCGAGCTGGTGGTGCGGGGGAGCTGCGGCGCGCTGCGCGGCTCCCGGCGCTGACCCCCCCGCCGTCAGGCCCGCTTCCGGTGGCGGACGGGCGATTAGAGCTGATCTGTGATCTGCTGGGGTCACGTGCGCCGCCCCGGCACGCTAGATTTCCCGCGTGGAGGAGATCGATCGTCAGATCATGGCGCTGCTGGCCGACGACGGGCGGATGAGTTTCACCGATCTGGCCAAGCGGACGGGCCTGTCGGTGTCGGCGGTGCACCAGCGGGTGCGGCGGCTGCAGAAGCGCGGCGTCATCCGGGGCTTCACCGCCCAGCTCGACAACGAGCAGATCGGGCTGCCCCTCACCGCGTTCGTGTCGATCAAGCCGATCGACCCGGCGGCGCCCGACGACGCGCCCGACCGGCTGACCCACCTGGAGGCGATCGAGGCCTGCCACTCGGTCGCGGGCGACGAGAGCTACATCCTGAAGGTCCGGGTGGCGTCCCCCAACGAGCTGGAGGAGCTGCTGCAGCAGATCCGGGCGGCGGCGAACGTCGCAACCCGGACCACCGTCGTGCTCAGCACCCCGTGGGAGGGGCGACGCCCGTCGCTGTGAGGACGCGCGCGGACGGCCGCCCCGGCGACTGCGGCGCGCGCTCACGAACGCGGGGCGAACGCCTCCAGCGCCTCGCGGGCCAGGTACATCGAGTCCCACGGGTCGGCGTCCGGCCCGGTCAGCTCCGGGTCGAAGTTCAGGTCGACGAACAGCTCGGTCACGCCCTGCTCCTCCAGCGCGGCGAAGTCGGCGATGATCTGCTCGTAGGTGCCGGTGAGCGGGCGCCGGCCGTCCTCGGGCGGCGCGGCCTCCTCGGTGCGGACCCGCACCGCGCCCCGGCAGACGAACCGCAGCGCCGCCGAGTCGCGGCCGGCCTTGTCCGCGGCGTCCCGGACGGTCTCGATCGAGCGGCCGATCGCGGCCAGGTCGGCGCGGCTGGAGCTGACCCAGCCGGCGGCGAGCCGCCCGGCGCGGCGCAGCGCGCCCTCCGACGCGCCGCCGAGCAGGATCGGCGGCTCGGGGTCCTGCAGCGGACGGGGGTCCATGGTGACGGGCGGGACGTCGTAGAACTCGCCGTGGAACTCGCTGACCTCGCCGGGCTCGCCCGTCCACATCGCGCGCAGCGCGGCGAGGAACTCCTCGGCGCGGGCGCCGCGCCGCTCCATCGACGCGCCGACCGCGGCGAACTCCTCCGGCATCCAGCCGTTGCCGAGCCCGAGGTCCAGGCGGCCGCCGGTGACGTGGTCCAGGGTGATCGCCTGCTTGGCGAGCATGGCGGGGGAGTAGAACGGCATGTTCGCCACGGCGACGCCCAGCCGCACCCGGCTGGTGTAGCCCGCGAGGTAGGCCAGCGTGACCAGCGGGTCGGGCACGTTGCGGTAGGTCTGGTCGGCCGAGCCGGCCGGGTTGACGACGCGCTGGAGCGTCCACAGGGAGTGGTAGCCGAGCTCCTCGGCCCGCTGCGCGATCAGCACCTGGTTGGCCGGGGTGGACCACGCCCCCGCCACCGGTACTGCGAACCCGATCTGCACGGCGCTCCTCCTCCTCGTCGGGCCGCACCTACAGCGTCAAGGGCGGAGCCAGGTGCGGCGTGGTCGAAGCGCCGAATCTACCGGACTCGCGGTCGCCGGAACGCCTCCCGCAGCGCCGCGTGCGCGGCGGGCGGGGCGGCCAGATGGTCCAGCGCGAGCAGCGCGGCGCCGAGCAGCGGCGGGTCGTCCGGGACGATCAGCCGGGCGCGCGGCGCGAGGGCGGCGTAGCGCTCGGCGACCGCGTCCATCAGCAGCGGGCGGCGGGCGGCGAGCACGCCGCCGCCGAGCACCACGTCGGCCGGGGAGTCCAGCAGGCCGAGGCGGCGCAGCGCGACCGAGCCGAGGACGGCGATCTCCTCGGCCAGGCGCAGCACGACCCCGCGCGCCACCGCGTCGCCGGCCTCGGCGGTGTCGATCAGCACCGGGGCGAGGGCGGTGAGCCGCCCCTCGTCGAACTCGCCGAGGTGGATGCCGAGCCCGACGTCGATGGCACGGTCCACGCCGAAGTGGGCGGCGACCGCGCCGGTCAGCGCGGTGCGCGGGCCGCGTCCGTCCTCGCCGCGGATGGCGTGCCACAGCGCGGCGCGGCCGAGCGCGCCGCCGCCGCCCCAGTCGCCGGTGTGCTCGCCGAGCGAGGGGAAGCGGGCGGTACGGCCGTCGGGGGCGACGCCGGCGCAGTTGATGCCGGCGCCGCAGACGACCGCGACGCCCCAGCCCTCGGTGACCGCGCTGCGCAGCAGCGCGAACGTGTCGTTGCCGACCACCGCGGTGGGCGCGAGCCCCCGCTCCAGCAGCAGCCCCTCCAGCCGCTCCTCCTCGCCCGGCAGGTCGACGTTGGCCATGTAGGCGGCGAGGTGGACGACGTCGCCGGGCGGTACGCCGGCCTCGGCGAGCGCGGCGCCGATGACCGCGGCGAGCGCGTCCACGGCGCCGTCGAGCCCGGTGGCCTGCGGCCGGAACCCGGCGCCGCGCGCGGTCGCCAGCAGTTCCCCGCCGGTCCCCGCCACGGCCGCGTCGATCTTGCTGTTGCCGCCGTCCACCGCGACGAGCACCCCGTCCCGGCGGCGCGCCGGCGCTGCGGCCATCAGGCGGCCCACGGCAGGTGGGCGCGGTTCGCGGCGACCAGGTCGCGGGCGAGCCGGTCGGCGAACGCGAGCTGCCCGACC
>NZ_JBEYYT010000729.1:0-3071 GCF_040645715.1 Spirillospora sp. NPDC046719
GGAGGAGGCGCGGGGACCCCGCGGGCCGCGCGGCGCCGCTAGGCGGCGGTCGTGGGACGGTGCGGGGCGATCACACGGCCGTCGGGCAGCAGTTCGCCGGTGTCCTCGAAGACGACGATGCCGTTGCAGAGCAGGCTCCAGCCCTGCTCCGGGTGGGCGGCGACGGTTCTCGCGGCCTCGCGGTCCAGCGCGTCGGGCCTCGGGCACGGCGGCTGGTGCGGGCAGGACGGTGCGCGTTGATCGGTCACGGGTTCCTCCACGGGCGTCCCTGTGATTAAGGACATAGTGGAAGCCTGCCGCCGTTCGTCCGAAATATGCAAGTCAATGGGGGATTCTTTACCGTTCGTCGCGTGTGCCGCCGGACAAGGTGGGGCACATCGGGGCGTTCAGCGCAGAAGCCCCTCGTCCGGTTCGCCGCCGTGGTCGACGTCGAGCCCGACGACCGACAGGCACCCGGTGCAGATCCACTCGGCGATGACGGCCTCGGAGTTCAGGCCGTGCGCGCGGTACGGGCGGTCGACCCAGCGGCGCCGCATCCCGAGCCCGCACGAGGAGTGCAGCAGGCGCCCGCAGGTCGGGCACGGCCAGACGTCCTCGCAGCGCTGGTCGCACTGCGGGCACAGCGGCGACTCGTAGTGCTCGGCCGGGTCGGGGAGGCCCAGCTCGTCCCGCCACTCGTGTTCGAGGTCGAGGTACTCGTCGCCGGGCCAGTGGTGGTCGGCCAGCCAGGCCAGGTACTCCTCCTCTCCGGGTGCGAGCACGGCCGTCAGCGACTCGGGGTGCTCGTCGCGCGGGCGGTCTCGGCGCCCGGCGCGCCGCGCGGTGGCCAGCAGGGTCAGCAGGCCGAGGAGCGCGGCCGCTGCCAGGCCAGTCGCCAGGGGCATCGCGGCGTCCTTACATGATCTTGTGGCGGGAAAGTCCGATCATGAATTCACTTCACAAAACCCTGCGAACGGTACAAGAAAGGCTCTTAACGGAAAAGTCGATCAGAAAAGAATCTTCGCCTGGATCATGATCGGGTGGGGGGCCGAAACCCCGGCCGGGCACCGTCCGGAACCCGTGCGGCCTGGGGGAATCGGGGCATCCGAGCGTCGCGGAGCCCGCGGCGGCGGCGCCGCCGGTTTCACTCTCCGCTGAATCCGGCCTCCCTTCGCCGCCGATCACCGGGCTCGGCGGATGATCAGTCCTTGCGTCCCATCACCGCCACCATCTGGCTGTGCAGCGGGTGCTCCAGCGGGCCCTTCGGCCCGTTCGGGCGCCACTCCGTCACGTGCGCGACGCCCGGCTCCAGGATCGTCAGCCCGTCCATGAACCCCTCGATCTGGGCCGCGGGCCGGAAGTACGACCCGCCGAGGCCCGACTGCAGGATCCGCTTGGCCTCCTCGACGCGCGGGTCGTCGCCGGCGTCGTGCAGGTGCGTCAGCACGACGTGGCTGCCCTTCGGCAGGAACGGGTGCAGCGCCCCGACGACGGCGGCCGGGTCCCGCTCGTCCGGCACGTGGTGGATGATCGCGGCGAGGATCAGCGCCACCGGCCGGTCGAGGTCGATCAGCCCGGTCAGCGCCGGGTCGCCGAAGATCTTCTCCGGCTCGTACAGGTCGCCCTGGATGAACGTGGCGACGCCCCGCTCGGTCAGCAGCGCCCGGCCGTGCGCCAGCACGATCGGGTCGTTGTCCACGTACACCACGCGCGCGTCCGGGTTCGCCGACCGGGCGAACTGGTGCACGTTGGACGAGGTCGGGAGCCCCGACCCGATGTCCACGAACTGGTCGATCCCGGCCTCGCCCGCCAGGTACTCCACCGCCCGCCCGATCGCGACCCGGTTCCCCTGCGCGACGACCGGCGCCTCCGGCACGAGCTGCATCACCATGTCGGCCACCTCGCGGTCGGCGGCGAAGTTGTCCTTGCCGCCGAGGAAGTAGTCGTACACCCGAGCGAACGTCGGCGTGGAGGTGTCGATGCCGGGAGGCGCGCTCTCCGGGAGTTCGTCGGCCACGTGTGCGGCTCCTTCTGTCGGACCCCGGAGCGGACGCGCGCGGGGCGTAACGAGATGGCCCAAGGGTAGGCGGATCCGCCGTCTCCGGACGGGTTTTCAGGGCTTTGCCCGGCAAGTTCCGGCACCGGGTGCGGTTTTCCGCAGGGCGCGGCTGCGGTGCGCGCCCGGACGGGCCGGCGGTGCGCTCCATGGCGGCGGGAACGCCCGGTTCCTAGCGTCGAGGACATGATCGAGACGACGTACGCGCTGGCGTCCGCGGTGGCCGGCGGCGAGCCGTCCGGCGGGATCACCGGATGGGCGACGCACCTGATGGAACGGCTCGGCGCGCCCGGCGCCGGGGTGGCGATCGCGCTGGAGAACCTCTTCCCGCCGCTGCCGAGCGAGGTGATCCTGCCGCTCGCCGGCTTCACCGCGGCGCAGGGCCGGATGAGCCTGGTCGCGGCGCTGGTCTGGACGACGCTGGGCTCGGTGGCCGGCGCGCTGGCCCTCTACGGCGTCGGCGCGCTGATCGGCCGCGACCGGATCCGCGCGCTGGTCGCGCGGCTCCCGCTGGTGAAGCTCGCCGACCTGGACCGCACCGAGGCGTGGTTCGCCCGGCACGGCGGCAAGGCGGTGTTCTTCGGCCGGATGATCCCGATCTTCCGCAGCCTGATCTCCGTCCCGGCCGGGCTGGAGCGGATGCGGATGGCGGCCTTCCTGGTCTACACGACCCTCGGCAGCCTGCTGTGGAACACGGTGTTCGTGCTGGCCGGGTACTGGCTTGGCGACAACTGGACGGCCGTCCAAGACCTCGTCGGCGTGTACTCCAAGGCGGTGGTCGCGGTGGTGGCCGTCGCGGCCGCGGCCTTCCTGGCGGTGCGTATCGTGAAGGCCCGCGGTGGACGGCACCGCGGCGCGCCCGCCCGCGAGGCCACGCCCGCCCGAGAGCACCACCAGCGAGAACCCGAACGTGACCGCATCTTCTGACCCGCCGCCCGCACGCCGCCCCGGCCGCCCGCGCGCGATGGCCGGCGCGGCGGCGCGGGCCGGGGCCGGCCTGCTGCTCGGCGCGGCCACCGCCGTCGCGGAGACGGTC
>NZ_JBEYYT010000730.1:0-3071 GCF_040645715.1 Spirillospora sp. NPDC046719
AGCCGCTCCCGCTCCCGGGTCGCCGCCTCCAGCTCGACGGCGCGGGCCAGCCGCGCCTCCGCCTCGCGCGCGAGGCGCACCACCTGGCCGACCACCAGGCCGGCGAGGAACAGCAGCACGATGCCGTTCAGCGTGGTGTTGCCCATCCCGCCGGCCGTCCCGGCGGCGGCGTGCACCAGCAGGTTCGCGACGCCGAGCACGAGCGCGGCGATGACGCCGCGCCGCCGCCCGCCCGCGACGGCCCAGGCCAGCACGGACGCGGCGACCCACGACACCGGCAGCGTCGGGCGGCCCGTCGCGATGTGGTGGGGTGTCTCCACCCAGGCGGTCGCGAGGATGCAGCCGAACGCGACGGCGAGGTCGGCGGACAGCAGCGGCCAGCCGCGCCGGGACGGGTCGCGGTACGCCAGCGTCGCGACGCCCGTCCAGACGGTCAGCACCCCGAGGACGGCCCAGCCGCCCAGCGGGTGCGCGTAGCCGCCGGAGTTCTTGCCGATCACGACGGCGGCGTAGACCAGCGCCAGAGCCCGGTACACCGCCACGGACCGCCACAGCGCCGCGTCCAGGCCGGCCATGCCCCCGCCGGTGTCGTCGCGCACGGTTCAGTCCTCGGCGATGCCCTCGTCGCCGTCGTCGCCGTCGTCGTCGACGCGGCGGACGGGCTTGCCGGCCATCTCGGCCTTGACCTCGGCGGCGTACCGGTCGACGTACTCCTGCCCTGACAGCTCCCGGATCGCCTCCATGATCTGGTCGGTGACCTCGCGGAGCACCTCGCGGTCGTCCTCACGGCCGAAGTAGCGGGAGAAGTCCATCGGCTCGCCGAACCGCACGCCGGGGCGGACGCCGAGGCGCGGGTACGGCTGCCCGGGCGGCATCAGCTTGAAGGTGTTGATCATCGCCATCGGGATCACCGGGACGCGGGACTTCAGCGCCAGCCGCGCCACCCCGGTCTTGCCGCGGTACAGCCTCTCGTCCGGCGCCCGGGTGCCCTCGGGGTAGATGCCGAGCAGCTTGCCCTCGCCGAGGATCCGCAGGCCCGTCTGGAGCGCCGCGTCCGCCTCGGGGCCGCCGGTGCGGTCGACCGGGACGACCCCCACCCCGGTGAAGAACCCCTTGCTGATCAGGCCCTTGAGCCCCTTGCCGGTGAAGTACTCGCCCTTGCCGATGAAGAAGATCGGCCGCATCAGCGGCAGCGGGCCGAAGAAGTGGTCCGCGAACGACTGGTGGTTGCACGCCAGCAGCGCGGGGCCGCGCTTGGGGACGTTCCTCATGCCCCGGTTCCGCGGCCACCATGCGCCGTACATGATGGGTGAGAGTACGACCCTCAGCAGGATCCAGAACCAGAGCATGCCGACACCTTCCTCCGAGCCGCGTGCGCACGCGGCGCGCAAGACCGAGTCCCCGTCCGAGGGGGGTAATGATGGGACATCTTCGCATCCCGGCGGTTCCTCGCCCACACCACTGTCCCGGTGCCCGGGGCCGGTCCGGCACACCCCGCGCCCAGATGAACGTAGGCTCTGAACGGAAATCTCAATCGGGTGCGCCCGGGGGCTTGTCCCGGGCGGCGCAGCGAATACCGTGGGACACACGTTTCGGGTCGTCCGGGAGTGCCGCCGCGCACCGCGGCGGGCGGCCGGGCGCACACCTCAATGGGGGAGCGGAGGCCGCCATGCCGGTGCTGTCGGTCACGCCGGAGTCGTCGAAGGAGCCGGCCCCGTGAATCGCCGTGGCAATGGACTGTCCGCCGACACCTACGCGCCGCTGGTCGACCTCGCCCCGCATCTGGCCGACGCGATGCTGGCGGCGCTCGGCGAGGCGGGCGTGGCGGCGTACGCGGCGTCGCCGGACGGCCTGCCCGGGATCGCCGGGACGGCCGGCGGCCCCGTCGGCGACGTCCTCGACCGGCTGTACGTGGACGTCGACATGAAGCCCGCCGCCGAGGGGATCCTGCGCGCGCATCTGGCGCGGCTGCGGGACGCCGGCGTGCGCGGCGAGGGCGACGGCCGCTCCGAGCCCGACCTGGCCGACTCCGCGACGGACGCGCCTGCCGGGCGCGACGGGGTGCACGACGGCCCGCGCGACGGCGGCCTCGACGGGGGGCTCGACGGGTCCTTCGACGAGTCCTTCGAGGGCGTGTTCGACGCGCCGGGGCGCCGCGGCGACGGCGAGGCCGGCGGCGAGTCCGGGGCGTCCGGCAAGGGCGACGAGGGCGGCAAGGGCCGCGACCTCGACGAGGACGCCATCTGGGCCGCGATCGTCGCGGGGTTCGACACGGCGCCGGAGGGCGACGAGGTCCCCTGGCCCGACCAGGAGAACATCGACGAGCGCCCGGCGCCGCCCCGCGAGGGCGACGACCGGACGGGCCGGCTGCCGCGGGCCCGGGTCATCCGGCCCGCCGACGAGGCCCCCGAGTTCCCGCCGGACGCCGATGACGAGGGCCACTACATCCCGCCGCCGCCCCCGCCGCTGCCGAGCGCGGACCCGCTCACCAAGGGCGCCTGGATCGCGCTGATCGGCGGCCCGGTCTACCTCCTCGTCACGGTGATCCTCGACTGGGAGGTGCCCGGCTGGGCCGCGTTCCTCGCGGTCGCCGCGTTCATCGGCGGGTTCGTGACGCTCGTGCTGCGGATGGGCGACGAGCCCCGCGACCCCGACGACGGAGCCGTCGTCTGACCGGCGGCCGTCCCGGCGGTGTCCTGTGACCGGCGCCCTCTGACCGGCGCCCCCTGACCGGCGGTGGTCCGGGCGGCGCCGGCTAACCGGGCCCGGCGGGCAGGCGGAGGTCGGCGCGCAGCGGGCGGTGGTCGGTGGCGCGGACGTGGTCGCCGGGCTCGTCCGGCGGCACCCCGCATCCGGCCACCTCGACGCCGGGGTCGGCGAACACCCCGTCGATGCGGCGGCGCGGGTCGCGCGCGGAGAAGGTGAGCGGCTCCCCCGCCGGGGCGGTCGCGTGGCCGTCCTGGAAGTGCTCGGTGAGCAGCGTCCACGACGGGCCGCCCGGCTCCTCGTTGACGTCGCCCGCGAGCACGACCGGCGCGCCGTACCGGGCGCGGGCCCGGGCGAGCAGCGCC
>NZ_JBEYYT010000731.1:0-3068 GCF_040645715.1 Spirillospora sp. NPDC046719
CCAGTCGACAAACACACGTAAGTCCTGGGCGCACCCCGCCCCCCCCTCACCTCAACCCCCACCTCGGTCTCGCCCCCCCGTCCCCCCCGGGCCCCCCCCCGTCCCAGGACGGGACGGGCCCGGCGGGTGGATCACTCGCCCTCGTCGGCGCCCTCGTCGGCGCCGGCGTTCGGGTCGGGCTCGGCCACCGCGACCCGGGCGGGCCGCAGGACCCGCTCCCCGATCCGGTAGCCGGGCTGCAGGACGTCCACGACGCTCGTCTCGGTCACGTCCGCCGAGTACGAGTGCATGAGCGCCTCGTGCACGGTCGGGTCGAACGGCTCGGCCTTCTCGCCGAACTTCTCGAGCCCGAGCTTGCCGGTGACCGCCTCCAGGCTCTCCGCGACGGACTTGAACCCGCCGGTGAGCTCGTCGTGGTCCCGGGCGCGGCCGATGTCGTCCAGCACCGGGAGCAGCTCGGACAGGACCTGCCCGAGGGCCTGCTCGCGGACCGCGACCCGGTCCCGCTCGACCCGCTTGCGGTAGTTGTCGTACTCGGCCTTGAGCCGCTGGAGGTCGGCCAGCCGCTCGTTCAGCTGCGTCTTCAGCGAGGAGACCTCCTCATCGGATTCCCCGGTGCCCCCGTTGGCCGGGGCCTCCGGGGCCGGCTCCTCCGCCGGCTCCCGGAGCTTCCCCGTCTTCGGGTCGATGCGCCGCTTGTCGCGGATCACCGGGCCCTCCTGGTCCTCGCCCTCGCGGGGGGAGGAAGTCACGAGGCCTCACCCTTCGGCTTGTCGTCGTCCACGATCTCGGCGTCGACGACCTCGTCGTCCTGCGCGCCCTGGGCGTCGGCCGTCGGGCCGGCGTCCTCGGCGCCCGGCTGGGCGCCCTCGGGGTTCTGCGCGTACATCGCCGCGCCCATCTTCTGGGAGACCTGCGCGAGCTTCTCGGCGCTGCCCTTGATCGCGTCGACGTCGGTGCCCTCCAGGGCCTTCTTCACCTCGGCGATCGCGTCGTTGACCTCGGTCTTCAGCTCCGCGGGGACCTTCTCGTCGTTCTCCCGCAGGAACTTCTCCGTCGAGTACGCGAGGGTGTCGGCCTGGTTGCGGACCTCGGCCTCCTCCTTGCGCTTGCGGTCCTCCTCGGCGTAGTTCTCGGCGTCGCGCATCATCTTCTCGATGTCCTCCTTGGGCAGCGCGCTGCCGCCCGTGATGACCATCGACTGCTCGCGACCCGTGCCCTGGTCCTTCGCGCTGACGTTGACGATGCCGTTGGCGTCGATGTCGAAGGTGACCTCGATCTGCGGGACGCCCCGCGGCGCCGGCGGCAGGCCGGTCAGCTGGAAGGTGCCGAGCTTCTTGTTGTACGCGGCGATCTCGCGCTCGCCCTGGTAGACCTGGATCTCCACGGACGGCTGGTTGTCGTCGGCGGTGGTGAACGTCTCCGACCGCTTGGTCGGGATCGTGGTGTTCCGCTCGATGATCTTGGTGAAGATGCCGCCCTTGGTCTCGATGCCGAGGCTCAGCGGGGTCACGTCCAGCAGCAGGACGTCCTTGACCTCGCCCTTCAGCACGCCGGCCTGGAGGCTGGCGCCGATCGCGACGACCTCGTCCGGGTTGACGCCCTTGTTCGGCTCCTTGCCGCCGGTCAGCTCCTTGACCAGCTCGGACACCGCGGGCATCCGGGTGGAGCCGCCGACCAGGACGACCTGGTCGATGTCGCCCACCGTGATGCCGGCGTCCTTGAGCACCGAGTTGAACGGCGCCTTGGTCCGGTCGAGCAGGTCGGAGGTCATCCGCTGGAACTCGGCCCGGGTGAGCTTCTCGTCCAGGTGCAGCGGGCCCTCGGAGGAGGCGGTGATGTAGGGCAGGTTGATCTGCGTCTCGGACGAGCCGGACAGCTCGATCTTCGCCTTCTCCGCGGCCTCGCGGAGCCGCTGCAGCGCCATCTTGTCCTTGGACAGGTCGACGCCGTTGGCGTTCTTGAACTTCTCCACCAGCCAGTCGACGACCTTGTTGTCCCAGTCGTCGCCGCCGAGGTGGTTGTCACCGCTGGTGGCCTTGACCTCGACGACCCCGTCGCCGACCTCCAGCAGGGACACGTCGAACGTGCCGCCGCCGAGGTCGAACACCAGGATGGTGGCCTCGTTCTCCTTCTCCAGGTGGTACGCCAGCGCGGCCGAGGTCGGCTCGTTGATGATGCGCAGGACGTTCAGGCCCGCGATCTGGCCGGCCTCCTTGGTGGCCTGGCGCTGGTGGTCGGAGAAGTAGGCGGGGACGGTGATGACCGCGTCGGTGACCGTCTCGCCCAGGTAGGACTCGGCGTCCCTCTTCAGCTTCTGCAGCACGAACGCGCTGATCTGCTGCGGGGTGAAGTCCTTGTCGTCGATCTTGGTCTTCCAGTCGGTGCCCATCTCGCGCTTGACCGACCGGATCGTCCGGTCGACGTTGGTCACCGCCTGGCGCTTGGCGACCTCGCCGACCAGGACCTCTCCGTTCTTGGCGAAGGCGACGACGGACGGCGTGGTCCGCGACCCCTCCGCGTTGGCGATGACGGTGGGCTCGCCGCCCTCCAGGATCGCGACGACCGAGTTGGTCGTCCCGAGGTCGATGCCGACCGCACGTGCCATGTCTCTCGTCCTCCGTCGTTTCCGGTGTTATCGCGCCCCGGTCGCCCCCGGGGTGCGGCCGGTCGATGTCTGTCTGTCCGCAAGAGTGCCCGGCCCCCGGCTCGTTGTCAAATGACTTGAGTCGGGCGGACTCAACTTTGCTGACGCTCTCTAGAACAGGACGTGTGAGCCACCTATTCCAGTTCCCGGCCCGGTGTAAGAAAACGGGATCCATCGGGACTACTCCCGCGAAGACGATCACGCCCTCCGGGTGATCACTTAGGGCCGCCCACCCCGGGCGGCCCTGCGCAGAGGAGTCTCGATGATGTACGGACGCCGGAGCCGGGCCCCGCTCGGCCTCCTGCTCGGCACGCTGCTCGCGGCGGGGACGGCGGCGGTCCTGCCCTCGCCCGCCGCCCACGCCTCGCCCCCCGGCGCCCCGCCCTCGGGGGGGGCGCCCTCGGGCGGGCTCGCGCCGGGC
>NZ_JBEYYT010000732.1:0-3067 GCF_040645715.1 Spirillospora sp. NPDC046719
GATCATCTGGTGCGTCCAGCCGAGCGGGACGCCGTACTTGGTGAACCAGCCGGCGCCGATACCGGTCTTGGTCCCGGCGAGACCGTGGTGGTGTCGGGGACCTGCCCGGCCGGGGACCGGAGCGTCCGGGTCTCCGGCGCCGCGACCGGCGAGGGCGCGGTGCGGGGCGGCCGGTTCCGCGTCGAGGCCAGGGCGGCCCGGGAGACGGGCCGCCGGCCCGTGGAGGTCGCCTGCGTCCCGTCGGGACGGGCCGCGCAGGCGCCCCTGGAGGTGCGCCGGACGCGCCGTCCCCGCCCGCACGGCTGGGCCATGGGCGGCGGGGACGGGTTCCAGGTGCCGTGGACCTCGGTGGCGATGGTGCTCATGGCGGGCGCGGCCGGGACCGGCGCGACGGTGCTGGTGCGGTCCCGGTTCCGCCGGACGCGCGGCTGACCGGCGCCCCGGAGGGTCAGGCCCGGCCGTAGGAGTCCTCGAGCCGTTCGATGTCGTCCTCGTCGAAGTTCCCGAACGCGATCTCCATGACCCGGACCGCGGGGCCGTCGGAGCCCAGCCGGTGCGTCTGCCCCGCCCGGATCAGGACCCGCTCCCCCACCTCCGGCAGCGTCCGGCGGCCGGCCACCTCGAACACCGCGCCGGGGTCCAGCGCGACCCACAGCTCGTCGCGGTCGCGGTGCCGCTGCAGGCTGAGCCGCTGCCCCGGCTCCACGTAGATGATCTTCACGGTGGACGGCTCGTTCAGCGTGAACTGCTCGAAGGCGCCCCACGGCCGCCGTTCGGTCAGCACCTCCGGCTCCTGCCGCACGCCCTCCGGCGCGGGAGCGTCGGTCTGCGCGGGCACGCCGGTCTGCGCGCGGGAGTCGGTCGGCACGGGCACGTCGGTCTGCACGGTCACCTCGGGAATCGCGGGTCGGGGAACATCTGCGGGACGCGGGCGCCGGACGCGGAGGCGGCGGCCGGCAGCCCGCCGAGGACGAGGTCGGCGAGGCCGTCCACGACGGCCTCGCGGGGCACCTCGTCGGCCTGGTCGAGCCACCAGTCGCCGGCGGTCTGCACCATGCCGACGATCGCGTGGCCCCACACGTAGGCGCGGGTGCGGTCCGCCATCTCCCCCTCGGCGATCATCACCTCGGCCAGCTCCCGGCTCACGTCGCGGATCATCGTGCTCATCGCGCTGTGCGTGGCGGTGTCCTCCGCGCTCGCCCGGTGCATCAGGAAGCGGTAGAGGTTGAGGTTCTTGGAGATCGTCGCCAGGTAGGTGTCGATGGTGGACCGGGTGCGCGCGCGGATCGAGTCGTCCCGGGAGAACTCCTCCCGGATGCCCTCGATCAGCTTGCGCGTGTGCCGCTCGGCGAGCGCCTGGTAGAGGCCGCTCTTGTCGCCGAAGTGGCGGTACAGGATCGGCTTGCTGATGCCCGCCTCGGCGGCGATCGCGGCCATCGACGCCTCGGGGCCCTCGCGCTGGATGACCCGGTCCGCCGCCTCCAGCAGGGCGCGCCGGCGGCCGGGATCGCGCCTGGATCCCGGTGCCCTCCCGCCCGCGTGCCCCGTCATGGTGCGATCACCGTAGCCGGGCGGTGCGCGAGGGACGCGCGTGGGGCGGGGTGAGCGCTGGGCAGGTGGGCATACACCGAACGGTATCCGCGGGTGTTACCCGGTGACAACACCACCTGGCCTGGGGGTTGTCCGCCGCCTCGCGCCCTTCCCGGCGGGAGGCCGCAGCGGCTACCGTGATCGGTGGCCGGCGTGAGGAGGTCGCGGGGGTGCGGACGCTCTACTCGGTGCGGCTGGAGGGCGTGGCGACGAACCCCGCCGCCCCGGTCGAGTACCTGCTGCTGATCCTGGAACGCGCGGAACCGCGCATGCGGCACGCCCTGCTGCGCCGCGCGGGCGTGCCGGACGCGGTCTACGAGGCCGCCGTCCGGCATCCGGACCCGCACGCCCGGCGGCTGGTCGCCGTGTCGGGCCACGCGCCGGCGGAGATCCGCGCGCTGCTCGCCGACGACCCCGACCCGGACGTGCGCCGGTCGCTCGCCGCGATCCCCGAGCACTGGGAGCCTCGCAGGCCGCTGCCCGCGGACGTCGTCGTGCGGCTTGCCGCGGACCCCGACCCGCGGGTCCGCGAGGCGGTCCTCGACCGCGACCTCCCCGACGGCGTCCGCGCCGCGCTCGCCGCGGATCCGGACGCCCGGGTCCGGTGGGGCGTCCTATGCACCTGGCCCGACCCGCCGGACGAGATCGTCGACGCGGCGCTGGACGACCCGGACCCGGAGGTCCGGCGGGCGGCCGTCGCGCTCGCCGCCGACCGCCGTCCCGACGTGGCCGCGCCGCTGCTCGCCGCCGGGGCCCCCGACGTCGTGGCGCGGGTCCCGCTCGACGCCGGGCAGGCCGTGGCGCTCAGCCGGGACGGGCGGGCCCGCGTCCGGGAGGCCGTCGCCGCCAACACCAGCGTGCCGCCCGGCCTCCTCGCGGTGCTCGCGCGCGATCCCGAGCACAAGGTGCGGCTCGCGGCGGCCGCCAACCCGAGCCTGCCGCCCGACCTCGTCGCCGAGCTGGCGGACGACCCCGAGCACGAGGTGCGGCTCGCGGTGTCGCTGCGCCCCGAGCTGACCGAGGAGCAGCGCGCGGCGATCGACTACCGCGTGGGGCCCGAGGACCGCCTCCGCCCTCCGGAATGGCTGTGGGACCGGCTGGACGACCTCGACCTGATGCGGCGGTACGCCGCCTCCGCGCACACCGGGCTGCGCCGGTTCGCGGCGTACAGCCCGCACCTGCCGCCCGACCTGGTCGCGCGGCTGGCGGGCGACGAGGACTTCGTCGTCCGGCTGCTGCTGTCGGAGAAGCATCCCGATCCGCCCGGTGAGCTGCTGCTGTCGGTCGCGCTGGAGTCGCCGTTCATCACCCGGCTGGACCGCACCGGGCATCCGAACTTCCCGTGCGCGGGCCTCGCCCGCCTCGCGGAGTCGGACGACCCGGTCGCGCGGACGCTGGCGCTGCGCGACCCGGAGCTGCCGGCGCCGGCCGTCGAGCGGCTCAGCCGGGACGAGGAGCCGGGCGTGCGCGCCGCGGC
>NZ_JBEYYT010000733.1:0-3065 GCF_040645715.1 Spirillospora sp. NPDC046719
TGCTGGTGCTGACGCCGGAGGCGTATCTGCCGTTGCGGGCGTTGGGGGCGCGGTGGAATGCGAGGGCTGCGGGGGTGGCGGGGGCGGTGGAGGCGGAGGCGGGGCGGGGGGCGGCGACGGGGCGGGGGGGGGTGGGGGGGGTGGTGGCGGGGGAGCTGCTGCCGCGCCTCGTCGCCTCCGGTGAGCCCGAGGTCGCGCTGCGCGCCGGACGCGCGCACGCGCCCCGGCTCGCCCACGCCGGCGCCGACGCGACGGGCCGGGTGTCCCTCGATCCGGACGGCACGGTCCTGGTCACCGGCGGCACCGGGACGCTCGGCGGCCTGGTCGCGCGCCATCTGGTGCGGGAGCACGGCGTCCGCCGGCTCGTCCTGGTCGGCCGGCGCGGCCTCGCCGCCGCCGGTGCGACCGAGCTGTACGCGGAGCTGCGCGAGGCCGGCGCCGAGGTGACCGTGGCGGCGGCCGACGCCGCCGACCGGGAGGCGCTGGCGGAGGTGCTCGCGGCGATCCCGGCCGGGCATCCGCTGACCGCCGTCGTCCACGCCGCCGGCGTCCTGGACGACGCCCTGTTGGACGACCTCGGCCCGTCACGGCTCGCCCCGGTGTTCCGGCCGAAGGCGGACGCCGCCTGGCATCTGCACGAGCTGACCCGCGACCTGGACCTGGCGGCGTTCGTGCTGTTCTCGTCCGGCGCCGGGGTGCTCGGCAACGCCGGGCAGGGCAACTACGCGGCGGCCAACGGATTCCTGGACGGCCTGGCCCGCATGCGGCGTGCCGAGGGCCTGCCCGCCGTGTCGCTCGCGTGGGGGCTGTGGTCGCAGGCCAGCGGCATGACCGGCCATCTCGGCGACGCCGCGCTGGGCAGGCTGTCGCGCGGCGGCCTCGGCGCGCTCTCCACGGCCGAAGGGCTGGCCCTTTTCGACGCCGCCCTCGCGGCCGGGGACGCCGTCGTCGTCCCGGCGCGGTTCGACGCCGCCGCGCTCCGCTCGCTCGCCGCCGACGGCGACCTGCCGCCCGTGCTCCGCGGTCTCGTCCCCGCGCCCCGCCGGGACGTACCGCAGGCCGCCGGACCGACCGCCGCGTCGTTCGCCGACCGGCTCGCCGGACTGTCCTCCCCCGAGCGGACGAGCACCGTGCTCGACCTGGTCAGGCGGCACGCGGCCGCCGTGCTGGGGCACGACGCCCCGGACGACGTCGGCGCGGCGCGGGCGTTCAAGGACCTCGGGTTCGACTCCCTCGCGGCGGTCGAGCTGCGCAACCGGCTCGCCAGGGCGGCGGGGGTGCGGCTCCCCGCCACGCTCGTCTTCGACCACCCGACCCCGGCGGACCTGGCGCGGCGGCTGCTGGAGGAGCTCGCGCCGGAACCGCCCGGCGAGCCGGACGGGACCGGAGGCATCGCCGCCGCGATCGCCGAAATGGACGTGGACGACCTGGTGGAACGGGCTCTGGGAGGGAACCGATGACCGACGACAAGGTCGTCCGCGCGCTGCGCGCCGCGCTGGTCGACAACGAGCGGCTCCGCGAGGAGAACGACCGGCTGAGAGGCACCGCCGCCGCCGACCCCGTCGCCGTCGTTGCGGCCGCGTGCCGCCTGCCCGGCGGGATCGCCTCGCCGGAGGACCTGTGGGAGCTCGTCTCCGAGGGACGCGAGGGCCTCTCGCCCTTCCCCGGCGACCGGGGCTGGGACCTCGACGGCCTCTTCGCCGCCGACGCGGACCGGCCCGGCACCTCCTACGTGCGGCAGGGCGGCTTCCTGCACGACGCGGGAGCCTTCGACGCCGCCCTGTTCGGCATCTCGCCGCGCGAGGCGCTCGCCATGGACCCGCAGCAGCGCCTCATGCTGGAGGTCTCGTGGGAGGTGCTCGAACGCGCCGGCATCGCGCCCACCGCGCTGCGCGGCGAGCGCGTCGGCGTCTTCACCGGCGTCATGTACCACGACTACGCCGCCGGGCTCGCCGAGGTGCGGGACGACCTCGAAGGGCTCCTCGGGACGGGGACGTCCGGCAGCGTCGTGTCCGGGCGCGTCTCCTACACGTTCGGGCTCGAAGGGCCCGCCCTCACCGTCGACACCGCCTGCTCGTCCTCCCTGGTGGCCGTGCATCTGGCGGCGCGGGCGCTGCGCGACGGCGAGTGCCGGCTCGCGCTCGCGGGCGGCGTCGCCGTCATGGCGCGGCCGTCGCCCTTCGTCGAGTTCTCCCGGCAGCGCGGCCTCGCGCCCGACGGGCGCTGCAAGGCGTTCGCCGACGCCGCCGACGGCACCGGCTGGGCCGAGGGCGCCGCGGTCCTCCTCCTGGAGCGGCTGTCGGACGCCCGCCGCAACGGCCATCCCGTGCTCGCGCTGGTGCGCGGCAGCGCCGTCAACCAGGACGGCGCCTCCAACGGGCTCACCGCCCCCAACGGGCCGTCCCAGCAGCGCGTGATCCGCGCGGCGCTGGACGCGGCGGGCCTGGCGCCCGCCGACGTCGACGCGGTCGAGGGGCACGGGACCGGTACCCCGCTGGGCGACCCGATCGAGGCGCAGGCACTCCTCGCCGCCTACGGCCGCGACCGCCCCGCCGGCCGGCCGCTCTGGCTGGGGTCGCTGAAGTCCAACATCGGGCACGCGCAGGCCGCCGCGGGCGCCGCCGGGATCATCAAGGTGATCGAGGCGCTGCGGCACCGCGCGCTGCCCGCCACGCTGCACGTGGACGCGCCGTCCACGAACGTCGACTGGGACGCGGGCGCGGTCCGGCTGCTCACCGAGCCGCGGGACTGGCCCGATCCGGGACGTCCCCGCCGGGCCGGGGTGTCGTCCTTCGGCGTCAGCGGCACCAATGCGCACGTGATCATCGAAGAGGCGCCGGTGAGCACCGACGAGGCCCCGCCGCCGGACGCGGGCCCGGCGCCCCGGCCCTGGGAGATCTCCGGGGCGACGGCGGACGCGCTGCGGGCCCAGGCCGCGCGGCTCGCCTCCCACCTCCGGGAGCGTCCCGCGCTGGAACCCGCCGACGTCGCCGCCTCGCTGGCGTCCGGCAGGGCGGCCCTCGCGCACCGCGCCGTCGGCGGGGGGGCGGGGCGCGTCGCGGCGC
>NZ_JBEYYT010000734.1:0-3052 GCF_040645715.1 Spirillospora sp. NPDC046719
CGGGCGCCCGGGCGCCGCCGGCTACGAGAGCTTGACCTGGTTGAGGTCGTACGCCTGGTACTGCGGCAGGTACTGCGCGTTCTTCACCCGCGACGAGTGGAAGATCGGGTACTTCTGGTTCATCAGCGGCACGACCGCGGCGTCCTGCATGATCTGCTTGTCGGCCTGCGCCCAGAACCCGGCCGCCGTGTTGGCGTCCTTGGCCTTCAGCGCCTGGTCGATGAGCGCGTTGACCTTCGGGTTGTTGTAGTCGCCGTAGTTGGTGGAGTTCGGGCCGTACTGGCGGCCGTCGAACAGCGGCACGATGTTGGTGCGGCCGTTGTTGCCGTACCAGTCCGGCACCCAGCCGGGGCCCGCGATGTCCCACTTGCCGGCCTTGGCGTCGGCGGGGGTCACCAGCGTGGTGTTGTAGAAGGTGCCGTTGGTGTCGGGCGTGAGGTTCGCGGTGATCCCGCACGCCTTCAGGTTCGCCTGCACCGACTGCGCGACCTTCGGGTGGTTGCTGGAGACCCGGTAGGGGAACTTCAGCGTCAGCCCGTTGGGGTACCCGGCCTGCGCGAGCAGCTGCTTGCACCTGTTCGGGTCGCCGGCGTTGCCGGGCGTCGGGTACAGGTTGAACGGCTGGTAGCCGACGCTGCGCGGCGGGATGACCTGGTTCAGCACCTCGCTGACGTCCGGGCCGCCGTAGATCTGGATCAGCGCGGTCTTGTCGACCGCGTAGTTGATCGCCTGCCGCACCTGCGCCTTGCCGAGCGCGCCGTTGTTGTTCGGGCTGAGCGTGTTGAAGACGATGTAGGGGTTGCTGGACGACCCGTCCATGATCTTGAAGTTCGGGTTGGACTTCAGGCCCGGGATCCGCGACGTGGGCACCGGCTGGTCCCAGGCGAGGTCGGCGGAGCCCTGCTCCATCTGCTGCTGGACGACGTCGGGCGAGTCCTGCCCCATGGTGACCTGGATCCGCTGGGGGTTCTGCGCCCGCGTCGGGTCGGAGGCGGCGTTCCAGTTCTTGTTGCGGTCGAGGACGTACTGCTTGTTCGGCGTGTACGAGACGATCTGGTACGGCCCGTCGGAGACCGTGTGCTGGCGGAACTGCGGGCTGTCGGGGATGTACCCGTCGTACTCGGCGGGGGCGGCCGACGCGAACTGCAGCGCGAGGATGTTGGTGAAGTCGCTCGCGGGCTGGGTCAGCCTGATGACGAGGGTCTTGTCGTCCTTGGCCGTCAGCCCGGCCACGTCGTGGCCGTTCTGGTACGCGGCCATGGCGGACGCGCTCTTCGGGTCGACGCCGCCGTAGCCCTTGCAGAAGGCGCTCATCCCGACGATGGTCTCGGTGTAGTAAGCCTTGCCGCCGGACGGCTTGGCCGGGTTGCAGACCCGCTTGATGCCGCGGATGAAGTCCTGCGCGGTCACCTCGCGGGGCGGGTTGGTGTTCCAGAGCACGCCGGTGCGCAGCTTGATGGTGTACGTCCGGCCGTCCTGGCTGACGCCCCCGTTCTGCGTGCTGGGGATCTCCTGCGCGACGTCGGGCTGCACCTTGATCGCGTCGTCGAAGTTGTCGGCGGCCTTGAACCCGAACAGCGTCCGGGCGAACTGGCGGGCCAGCATGTTGCCCCAGGTCGTGTAGACGCTGGAGGTGTCGAGGTGGTCCACGTCGGAGGACCCGACGACCTTCAGCGTGCCGCCGGCGCTCCCCCCGCCGCCGCCACCGCCGCCTCCGCAGGACGCCAGCGCGAGCACCGCCGCGCCGAGCCCGGCGGTGACCACCGCCCCCCGTCTCACTGCTGTCATCTGCGCACTCCCCCGTCTGCTGATGACCGACTGCCCCGGAGCGATCCGCGGGCCGGGCCCGCACGCGGCGGCCGCGAAGATCGCATTAGGTAGTCAAATTAGCACCCAGCGTCATGATCGCGCGGATGCGGGGAGGAAAACGCCGTGCGCCGGGGCGCGGGTCAGAGCACCCGCGACCAGCCCGCGCCGTCGCCGGGGGCGGCGGAGAAGTCGTAGCGGACGGTGCCGGGGGCGAGCGCCGCCAGGCTGACGGACGTGGTGCCCCAGACGCGGCCCTCGCCCATGTCCAGCAGCGGCAGCAGGGCGCGGTGGTCGGCGCGCGGCAGGCCGTCGCCCTCCAGCAGCGGCAGCCACGCCCCCCACGCCGTCCGCACGTCCTCGCGCGTCCCGGGCTCGGGCCGCGCGGCGGCGGCCAGGCGCGGGCGGAAGTGGGCGAGGCGGGCCGCCATGTAGGCGTCCTCGGTCGCGCCCTCCTGCTGGCCCTCGCCCTCGAGCCCGCTGTTGACGATCATGTGCAGGCCGGGGCCGAGGTCGCGCTCGGTGAGCTCCCGGCCGTCCCAGCTCCACAGCCGCACCCGGTCCGGTTCGGCGCCGACGAGGTGGAACGGGTCGAAGGCGGCGAGGTCGGGCTCGCCGAGCTTGCCGTCGGCGGCCGTCCGCAGCGGCAGCTCGCCGCGCGTGGCGCGGCCGTCCTCGGGCGCCATCCTGCCACGACCGTTCAGCACCAGCGCGACGCGCGGGGCGGCCGGGTCCACGGCGAACCAGGTGCCGCCGGCCCGCAGGTCGCGGCCGCCGATGAGGCCGGGCCGGTCGGGCCAGTGCCGTCCCGGCGGCTCCCACTCCCGGGCGACGAACTCGTCCCGCACGCCCGCGACGAGCACGGGGACGGCGGCGGAGGGGTCGACACTGATGATCGCCGTACACATGCCCCAATTGGAGCACTTCCCCCCAACCCACCCACCCCCCGGGGTCCCCGCCGCCACCGATCGAAGTCCGCCCACCGCTACGGGCCCGGCCGCTAACGGGGCTTTCAGGGAGCGCCCCCGGAAGATTCAAGCCCGGCCACCCTCACGGGCAGGCACGCGGAGCGAGCGCAGGCGAGCGCAGCGGGCATGCCCGACCACGGACAGCGCGTTTCGCGCGGAGCGCTAGCGGAGCGGGAAACACCCTGTCCGTCGTGACGGGGGTTCCAGAGGTCCCCCCGGAGATTCGAGCCCGGCCACCGCCACGGGCAGGCCCGCGGAGCGAGCGCCAGCGAGCGCAG
>NZ_JBEYYT010000735.1:0-3042 GCF_040645715.1 Spirillospora sp. NPDC046719
GCCCCGCCGACCTGCGCCGCCGGCCCGGCCCCAATACCCCCGTTCGATCGGGCGCCCCTGCGGTGCCCGCCCCCTGAAGCCGGACGGGCCGTCACGCCCCCGTCCGGCCGGGCACGGAAGGGAGGTGGGAATCAGCCCCGATCCGAGCCGGCGCCATGCCGGTGCACCAGGCGGCCGGAACTCCGTCCGACCCCCGTCCCGGCCGCCCACACGCAGTAAGGGATCGCTGCGGAGCCGAGCCCGTGAAGGCAAGAGCGCCTTCACGGGCCTCGGTTCGTTCGCGGGGAGCCCTCTTAGATTCGCGGGGAGCCCTCTTGGATTCGCGGGAAGCCCTCGGAGATTCGCGGGGCCCCTTCGGGAAGGGTCAGAGCTTCTTGCGCCAGACCTGGCCGTGCACCACGTCGCCGAAGCGGGCGGCCGGCGGCTCCTCCTCTTCCAGGATGAACCCGGCCCGCTCGTAGATCCGATGTGCGGGCCGCTGCAGCGCCGTCGTCCACAGCATGATCTCGCGGTATCCG
Organism: Spirillospora sp. NPDC046719; assembly: GCF_040645715.1. Taxonomy (NCBI): domain Bacteria; kingdom Bacillati; phylum Actinomycetota; class Actinomycetes; order Streptosporangiales; family Thermomonosporaceae; genus Spirillospora; species Spirillospora sp. NPDC046719. The sequence goes on from NZ_JBEYYT010000735.1 coordinate 519, forward strand.
GCGTCCGCGGCGAACCGGCAGCACTCCTCGACCAGTGCCGCGCCGACGCCCATGCCCCGCGTGACGGGCTCGACGTGCAGGAGCCGCAGCTGGGCCACGTCCTCCTCGCGCCGGACGCAGAACACCGCGCCGACCCGTTCGCCGCCGGCCTCGGCGATCCAGGCGCACTCCCGCTCGGGGTCGTGGTCCTCGACGTAGCCGGCGACGACGCGGGCGACGAGCGCCTCGTAGGTGCGGTCCCAGCCGCACTCCTCTGCGTAGAGGGCGCCGTTGCGCTCGACGACCCACCCGAGGTCGCCGGGGCCCAGCGGCCGCAGGACGGCGCCGTCCGGGCGGGCGCGTTCGCCGAGGATCCCCTGCACCGTGCGCATCGCGGCGAGGAGCCGGCGGCGGTCGTCCTCGGCGAGGCCGTCCAGCAGCGCGCGGATCTCGGCGCTGGACCGCTCGTCGAGCATCGCCTGCACCTCGCGGCCCCGGCCGGTGAGCCGGACGATCTGCCGGCGCGCGTCGCCGGGCGCGCGTTCGCGGACGACCAGGCCGTCGTTCTCGAAGCGGGTCAGCATCCGGCTGAGGTAGCCGGGGTCGAGGTCGAGGGTGCGCCGCAGGGCGAGCACCTCGGTGTCCTCCCGCTGCGCCAGCTCGAAGATCACCCGGGCCTCGGTGAGGGAGTAGGGCGAGCGCACCAGGCCCTCGCCGAGCACTCCGATCACTCCGGTGTAGAACCGGTTGAACGCGCGGACCGTGCCGACGTCAGCCGCCGTCGCCGTCGCCTCCATGCTCGCCCTCCCACGTTTGACTGAGTCAAACGTTACCCCCGGGCAGGCCCCCTGATCCAGCCCCCGGAGGGGGCCGGTGCGGGAAGGAGGGTCAGGCGCGGGTCGAGTCGGCGCCGGTCGGCTCGGGCTCGGCCGCCGCCGCGGGCCGCACCCCGCGCGCCTCGGTGACGATCTTGCGCTCGACCCAGAACGTCATCAGCGGCACGATGCCGCCGAGCACGATCAGCACCATCTTGGTCAGCGGCCAGTCCGCCCGCCGCCACACGTCGTAGGCGGCGACGAGGTAGACCATGTAGAACAGCCCGTGGACGGGCGCCACGATGCCCGCCATCGCGGGCATGTCGGTCGGACCGTACTTGAGGATCATGCCGATCACCAGCAGCACCAGGAGGCTGCCGACGAGCAGGGCGAGGATCCGGTACCGGGTCACCGCGCCTTCCACAGTTCACACCCTTTCATCGGCCGGCCGCTTCCGGCGGCCCGCACACCTCGGACGGCCCCGCGGCGGCCGGAGCGCCCGCCGGCGGCGCGGTCAGCCGCGCCGGTCGGTCTGGGAGTTGAGCCGCGCGAGGTAGCGGTTGTAGGCCGCCAGCGCGGGGTCCTCCTCCTCCTGCCGCCGGATGATCTCGCGCTTGACCGCGGCCTCCGCCGGCTCCTCGATCACCTTGGGCGCCGGGGTCACGCCGGCCTTCTCGTCGCGGATCATCTTGACCCACATCACGATCACGAAGATCGCGAAGATCGGCCATTCGAACGTGTACGCCCAGCTGCGGTCGTTGCCCTCCTGGGCGCGGTCGTACTGCCACCAGCCGAAGCCGATGAACGCGCCGCAGAGCACGACCGCGATCGCATGCAGGCCGAGCCAGGCCGGGGTGAGGAACCGTCGCACGTCAACGAGCGTACCCCCGGTCCCGCGCCGGCCGTGCACAACCCCCGGACGGCCGCGGGCACGGCGGTGGTCAGCGCGGACGCCCGGGCCGGCGCGGCGCGGAGGCGGCGTCCGGAAGCGGCGGCCCGGTGTAGACGGCGCGCGGGCGCAGCGGGTGCGCGCCGCCGTACTCCTCGATGGCGTGCGCGAGCCACCCGGCGGTGCGCGCGACCGCGAACACGGCCTCGCCCGCGCCCGGGACGAACCCGGCGACCGCGCCGAGCGCCGCCACCGCGAAGTCGATGTTCGCGGAGGGCAGCCGGCGCCGCTCCGCCTCGTCCAGGACGGCCTCGGCGGCGGCGAGCCGCGGGTGCCCCGGCGCCGCCGCGCGGACCAGGTCCAGCAGCAGCGTCGCGCGCCCGTCGCCCGACTTGTACACCACGTGCCCGAACCCGGGGACGCGCTCGCCGGCGCGCAGCCGCGCGCCGACCGCCTGGGCGGCCGACGCGGGGTCGGCCACCTCCGCGATCAGCCGTTCCGCCCCGTAGGACGCGCCGCCGTGCAGCGGCCCGCTGAGCACGCCGAGCCCGGACGCGACGACGGCGTACGGGTCGGCCCGCACGGACGCGGCGACCCGCGCGGCCAGCGTCGAGGCCGCCAGCTCGTGGTCGGCCAGCAGGATCAGCGCCGCCTCAAGCGCGCGCAGCGTCCCCGCCTCCGCCGGCCGCGGGCACAGCCGCCACCACAGCCGAGCGGCCACCCCCTCCCCGCCGAGCGGCGGCGAGCCGCCCGCGTGGGCGCGGCCGGCGGGCGGGAGGGCGTCGACGAGGCCGGCGATGAGGGAACGGGCGGTGGCGGTGACGCCCTCCGCGTCGAGGTG
>NZ_JBEYYT010000736.1:0-3038 GCF_040645715.1 Spirillospora sp. NPDC046719
CGAGGGTGGCCGCGGCGGCGGCGCGGGCGCGCCGGATCAGGTCGTCGCCCGCCTCCGCCGCGGCGCGGACCGCCTCCTCGTCCCCCGCGGCGCGGGCGCGGGCCGCCAGTTCGGCGTGCGCCCACAGGCCGACCGCCGCGATGCGGATGACGGGGGACTCCTGCGTGTAGACGCTCTCCCGCAGCGTCCGCTCGACGTGCTCGATCGCGCCCGCGAAGTCGCCGTTCCAGAGCGCGTGCTCGGCGGCGAGGCCGTGCGCGACGTAGTTGAGGAACGCGTCCCGCGCCCACAGCGGCGCGATCCAGCGCAGCCGCTCCTCCACCGCCGGGCTGCCCTGCGCGACCTCGGTGAACAGCGCGTACGCCGACACCTGCGCCTCCGGCGTCCGCACGACCCGCACCCCGAACTCGGCGCCGAGCCGGTCCGCCTCGGCCCAGTCGCCGGCGGTGTAGTGGATCAGGTACCGCAGGCAGCGCAGGACGATCCCGTAGGTGCTCCAGCCGAGCCCGGCGTCCATCGTCCACTTCACGGCCTCGTCGGCGGCGGCGGTGGCGCCGGCGAGGTCGCCGCGGTCGAACTTCGCCCGCGCGTGGTGGAACGCGGCGCGCAGCGCGACGACCTGGCGGCCGCCCTCCAGCGCCAGGTCGCGGGCCCGCGCGAACACCTCGACCACGTCCGGGTCGGCCTCCCGCGTCTCCCGGTACACGCCGAGCGTCACCAGCAGGCTCGCCTCGGCGCCGGTGGCGCCGGTGGCGCGCGCCAGCTCGACCGCCTCCTCCGCGACCGCGGGCATCTCGCCGTGGTCGTCCCGGTACAGCAGGGTGCGGGCGTAGGTGGACAGGGCGGCGGCGCGCTCGGGCAGCGGCGGGTCCGGCGGCAGCATCGCGACGGCGGCGCGGGCCATCTCCTGCGACTCGTCGTCCTCGTCGACGTCGGCGAGGTACTCGGCGAGCCGGTCCCGGATCCGGGCGCCGAGCACGACGTCCGCGGGGTCGGCGAGCTCCAGCAGGCGCCGTAGCCGGGAGATCGCGCGGCGCTGCTCGCCCGCCCGCCCCGACGTGCGGACGGTGTCGAGCGCCAGCCCCATCCGGTCGGTGCCGGACGCGCCCTCGGGGTCCGGGACCGCCTCCCACAGCTCCAGGGCCCGGTCGTAGTGCTCGAACGCCTCGTCGGGCGCGCCGAGCCGCTCGGCCTCCCGGCCCGCCCGCACCGACGCGGCGAACGCGGTCGGCAGGTCGTGCGCGGCGAGGCTGTGGTGCGCCAGCTCGGCGGCCGACCCGCGCCGCCCGTCCGGCGGGGCGCCGGGGCCCGCGCCGAGCATCCGGGCGAAGTCGGCGTGCAGCCGGGTCCGCTCGCCGGGCAGCAGGTCGGCGTAGACGGCCTCGCGCAGCAGCGCGTGCCGGAAGGTGTACCCGGTGCCGGCCGGGACGAGCAGCTGGTGCGAGACGACCTCGCGCAGCGCCTCCCCGACCGCGGCCTCGTCCAGGCCCGCCGCCCGCCGGACCAGCTCGTCGTCGATGCGGCGGCCGGCGACCGCGGCGACCCGGACGACCCGCTGCGCGCCCTCCGACAGCCGCTCGACCCGCGACAGCAGCAGGTCCGCGAGCCCGGCGGGCAGGTCGTCGCCGGTGCTCTCCGCCGAGTACAGCTCGGCGGCGTAGAACGCGTTGCCCTCCGAGCGGCGGTGCACCCGCTCGACGGTGCCGGCGGTGACGGCCGCGCCGCCGCCCGCGAGCCCGGCCAGGTACTCGGCGGTCTCGGCCGGGCCGAACGGGCGGACCTCGACGCCGGTCACGGTCGGCAGCCGCAGCAGCTCGGCGACCACCGGCCGCAGCGGGTGCCGGCGGTGCAGGTCGTCGGAGCGGTAGGTGCCGACGAGGCAGACCCGCTCGCGCGACAGCACCCGGCTGAGGAAGGTCAGCAGGTGCCGGGTCGACCGGTCGGCCCAGTGCAGGTCCTCCAGGACGAGCAGGACGGGCCGGTCCCGCTCCTCGGTGCGCGCGCCCAGCTCGCCGAGCAGCCCGAGCACCGCGCCGAACAGCTGCTGCTGGCCGAGCTCGGACGCCGCGTCGGGTGGTCCCTCGCCGTCCGGGAGCAGCCGCCGCAGCACCGGGCGGGACTCCAGCGCCGCGCGCACGTCGGCCGCCTCCGGGCCCGTGCCGCGTGACGCGGTCCACAGCGCGTCCGCCAGAGGCAGGTACGGCATGCTCTCGCCCAGCTCGGCGCACTGCCCGACCAGGACCGTGCAGTCCCGCTCGCGGGCGGCGGCGGTGAGCGCGGACACCAGATGCGTCTTGCCGACGCCGGCGTCGCCGCTGACCAGCACCACGGCGGCGCCGCCGGCGGCGGCCCGGTCCAGCGCGCCGGTCAGCTCCGCCAGTTCGGCGGTCCTGCCGATCAGCACCCAGCCGCCCCTTTCCGTCATCCCGCACACTATCCCAGCGGAAGGGATGAACCGCCTCGCGCGGCCTGCGGGCCGGCTACCCGGTGGCGCCCTGGTCCGCGGCGAAGCGGGAGGCGAGCGCGGCCTTGTCGGGCTTGCCGCCGGGCGTGCGCGGCAGCTCGTCGATCTCCCACAGGTGCCGCGGCTCGCAGCGCGCGCCGAGCGCGCCGCGGACCAGCGCGCGCAGCCCGTCGAGATCGACCGGCCGGCCGTCCCGTCCGACCACGACGCCCGCGAGGACCCGCCCGGCGGTGTGCGGGAGCGCGAACACGGCGGCGTCGAGCACGGCCGGATGGCCGCTGAGGACGTGCTCGATCGGATGGGCGTACAGGCCGCCGGGGAGCCGGTCCTCGGCCCGGTCGAGCAGGAACAGGTGCCCGTCGCCGTCCAGGCGGCCGACGTCGCCGGTGCGCAGCCAGCCGTCCCGGGACGCCGCGGCGGTCCGCGCGGGGTCGTCCACGTAGCCGCTCATCCGCTGCGGCGTCCGCGCCCACACCTCGCCCGCCTCGCCCGCGGGCAGGTCGGCGGGGCGGCGGGCGGCGGAGTTCCTCGAGTAGGCCGGCGCGCGGCGCGCGCGCCACCAGATGCAGAGAGG
>NZ_JBEYYT010000737.1:0-3033 GCF_040645715.1 Spirillospora sp. NPDC046719
GGCCGCCGGCGGCTGCGGACCGCGCCCGCCGCGCCGGCGCGGGCGGAGAGCCGCGCGATGTCCGGGGCGTTCGCGGTGCGGATGCTGCGCAGCCTGATGCTCGACGAGTCGACGCCGACGGCCGTCGTCGTCGAGCAGCTGGAGGTGCTGGAGCGCTGGCAGGAGGCGCGGGCGCCGTTCGCGGCGGCGCTGGAGCGGTGGCTGGAGTTCCGGCCGGGCAGCCGGAACATCTGCGTGCTGGTGTTCGGCGGGGCGTCGCTCGCGGAGGTCCGCGCGTTCGCGGAGGGCAGCCGCGACCTGCCGGGACTGGTGCGGGTGGTGCAGGCGGAGGAGCGGCGCCCGGCGCGCCCAGGGCTGCTGCGCCCGCCCGGCGAGGCGGAGCTGACCCGGCTGGTGCACCGGCTGCGGATCGCGCGGAACCTGCGGATCGCGGACTGGACGCGGCTGGAGGGAACGGTCCGGGCGATGGCGGCGCAGGACGTCCCGCTGGAGACGTGGGAGCGGCGGCTCGGCCGGCGGATGGCGGCCGAGGGCACGCCGCTCGGGCAGGAGCCGCTGCACCGGTACGGCTGGATCGCCGCGCCGGTCGCGGACGGCGACGTGATGCGGCGGCTGGACGAGCTGGTCGGGCTGGAACCGGTGAAGCGGCACCTGGAGGGCCTGCGGTACCGGCCGCCGGCGGGCGCGGAACCGGTGTCGCACCACCTCGTCTTCACCGGCAACCCGGGCACGGGCAAGACGACGGTCGCGCGGATCGTCGGCGACCTGTACCGGGAGCTCGGCATCCTGCGGCACGGCCGGGTCCGGTCGGTGCGGGCGAGCGACCTGGTGGCGGGGTTCGTCGGGCAGACGGCGACGCGGACCCGCGAGGTGATCGACGGGGCGCTCGGCGGGGTGCTGTTCGTCGACGAGGCGTACGAGCTGAGCGACCAGGCGGACGGGTTCGGCCGGGAGGCGATCACCGAGCTGCTCGCCCGGATGGAGGACGACCGCGCCGAGCTGGTGGTGATCGTCGCGGGCTACCCGGACGAGATGCAGGAGTTCCTGGACAGCAACCCCGGGCTGCGCAGCCGGTTCCCGCACGAGAACGTCATCGCGTTCCCCGACTACGGGCCGGCGGAGCTGGCGGAGATCGCGGCGCGGCAGCTCCGGCCGATGGGGATGGCGTGGGGCGAGGGGTTCGAGACGGCGCTCGGCGAGGCCGTCGCGGAGCTGCACCGCACCCGCGACCGGGGGTTCGGCAACGCCCGCGCCGTCCGGGACGTCACGCAGGAGACGGCGGCGCGGTGGGCGCGGCGCGTGAAGGACGACCGGGACCTGCCGCTGGAGCCGCGCGACCTGCCGGAACGGCTGCGGCTCGACGCGCGGCCCGCGCCGCGCGACACCGCGGAGCTGCTCGGCGAGCTGAACGCGATGGTCGGGCTGGCGCCGGTGAAGCGGAGCGCGGACGTGCTGGTGAAGCGGCTGCGGCTGCGGCGGCTGCGCGGCCGCGGCGAGGTCGTCGCGCCGAACCTGCTGTTCATCGGCCCGCCCGGCACCGGGAAGACGACGGTGGCGCGGCACTTCGGCCGGATCTTCAAGGAGATGGGGCTGCTGGAGCGCGGGCACGTCGTCGAGACGGGGCGGTCGCGGCTGGTCGCGTCCTATGTCGGGCAGACCGCGCCGCTGACCCGGCGGGCCGTGGAGCGCGCGCTCGGCGGGGTGCTGTTCATCGACGAGGCGTACGCGCTCACCGCCGGGGGCGACAACGACTTCGGGCAGGAGGCGATCGACACGCTCGTCGAGGAGATGGAGCGGCACCGCGGCCGCCTCGCGGTGATCGCGGCGGGCTACCCCGAGCCGATGCGCCGGTTCCTGGCGGCCAACGACGGCCTCGGCTCCCGGTTCGGCGAGACGATCGAGTTCCCCGCCTACGCGGTGGACGACCTGCTGGAGATCCTGCGGTCGATGGCGGAGCGGCAGGCCTACGAGCTGGCCCCGGCGACGCTCCCGGCGGCGCGGGCGTGGCTCGCGGACGCGGCGCGGCGGCCCGGGTTCGGCAACGGCCGGACCGTCCGCCGGCTGCTGGAGCGGATGGAGGCGCGGCTCGCCGAGCGGGTGGTGGACCGCCCGGACGCCGACGCGCGGATGCTGAACCTGCTGCTGCCGGAGGATGTGCCCGATGAACTCGGCTGACGGCCGCTGCCCGCTCTGCACGGTGCCGATCGACACCATGGGCGGCCGGGCCGCGGTGGACGCGGCGGCGGCGCGGCGGGACGTGCCGTGCGCGGTGTGCGGGTGGACGCTCGCCGGACCGTGGCGTCCCGGGCGCGCCGACCGGGCGGCGGCGGAGGCGGCGCTGTCGGCGGCGCGGCTGGAGTTCGACCTGCGGGCCGCGGCGCGCGCCGGCGACGACTGGCTCCCCTACGCCGCCCACCTGCGGGGCAGGCCGACGGAGGCGCAGTGGCAGGAGGCGCGGCGGGAGGTCGCCGCGCTGCGGGAGGCGGCGCGGCCGCCGCTGGCGGCGGTGCTGGACGCGCTCGGCCCGCAGCGCCCGCTCGTCGTCGTCGCCGTGGAGGACGCCGGGGTGCGGCTGTTCGTGACGGGCGGCGTCCCGGCGGCGGGCCCGCTCGGGTTCCGGGAGCTGGCGGCGGTGCCGTGGCCGGCGCTGCTGCCGGGGCTGCCGTCGGACCCGGCGCACCGCCGGTTCCAGCTCGCGGGCGGGCCGTCCGGCATCGACCCGGCCTGGGCGGACGCGACGATCGGCGGCGCGGTCGGCGACCTCGTGCGGCGGTACTGCACGTCCGTCGACACGGCGGTGCTGTCCGGACTGCCCGGCATGCCGTTCCCGGACGCGGTCGTGCGGGCGTTCACCGACCTGCTGCCGGACGTCCGCATCGCGGCGGGCGAACCGGACGCGGCGGCGCTGCTGGAGCGGGTCGTCGCGGACCGGCCGATGGGCCGCCCGGGACGGGGGGGGGGGGGGGGGGCCCGGGCCGGGGCCCGCGCCCCCGCGGTCGTGGGGCGGCCGCGGTTCCCCGCCCGTGCGGGCGC
>NZ_JBEYYT010000738.1:0-3026 GCF_040645715.1 Spirillospora sp. NPDC046719
AAGGGTGGACGAAGTCCATCGCGAAGCGACGCCGAAGGCGCCCTTGACTTTGGAGGGGCGGCCCCGTACGCAAGCGCCACCCCACCACCCGAACATCCTTTCAACCTCGCAACGATGCCCCATTCCACCCCCAAACACGAAGCGATTCAACATGCAAACAGTTCGATCTAAGATTCCATTCACATCAGCAACGATGACGGTGACGACAATGATCAGAGGTTGACTATTCCTGGCAGGCGGGTCTGAAAGCCTAGGACGCCTACCCACATAGGCCCCAACGTGACGCGGCGGGCCGCCCACATCCCGAGGTGTGCGGCCAGGGTGAAGCAGGCGGCGCCGCCTTCCTCGCCGAGGTAGCGGCCGGCACACCTGCTCCCGGTTCCGAGCAGGCAGCGGCCACCTTGCAGGTAGGCCATGGGTCGTCTCCTCCAGCCTTCGGATGACCGACCTGCGAGACGGCGCGAAGAGACCGGACGCGAACAGACCGGACGCGAAGAGGCCGGGCGCAAACAGACCGGGCGCAAACAGATCAGGCACGCGGAAGCCCTCGCACCTAGGACGAGCGCTAGTACCAGTCGCCAGGCTGCCCGGGTTTGGTCGGAGGGCCGCCTTCCGTGTTGCGCGCCAGGTAGAGCAGCAGGCTCACCACCCCGACGGCCCCGAGCGAGAGGAAGGGGGAGATCTTGAACAGCCCGGCCACGATCAGGGCGACGGAGGCGAGCAGGCCGAGCGCGCCCGCCACCACGACGACGACCGCGAGGGCGCGGAACAGCCGGCCCAGCGCTTCGTCGATCTTCCGCAGCCACGTCATGACGGCTCGATGCCCTCGTACCGGCTGCATCCGCACGGGGTGCCGCTCTCGGTCTGGATGATGTCGCCTTCCCAGCCGACGGTGGTCTCCGTTGTGTAGGGCGGCCCTTCCACCGAGCAACTTCCCTGGCCCCGCCCGTGCGACGTCCAGTTGTGTCCGCAGCGGCGGCATGAATAGGACGTGGCCGTGTGCCAGTCGATGGACGTTCCGCTGTGGCGTCTGGGCGGCGCGTCCCAGCCGGATGCCCCTAGATAAGACGAACCGGACGGTCCCCGGCGCGGCGGCTCGGTCGATGTCTTCCGCTCCGGCGAACGCCCGGAGTTCCGGATGCCGCTGACGGTCAGCGGAAGGACGACCAGGAGGCCGAACGCCGCGAGGATATAGGCCCAGTACGGAATGAGGGCGTGCACGACTCCTGCGAAGACCAGGACCACGCAGGCGAGCAATCCCAGGGCCACCGCGGCGCCCGCCACAATGGCGACGCCGATCAGCAGCGTGCCGGACGCCTCGTCGATCCGGCTCAGCCAACCGCGTGTCGGCACGAGATCCCCCGAAAACGTCGCCAGTACGGCCAGCGTACGTGCCCGGCTCGCCTTTCCGGGAGTCGTGTCACCGAACGTTCACGTACGGGCCACAAGCCGCGTCAGCCTGCGGATGCCAGTCCGGAAAGGTCACGAGGAACGACGGAATTGCGGTCGGTGACGCGGTTGCCCAGGGACAGTTGCGGCCAGAGCCCGGACAGTTCCTGCCGGCTCCGCTCGCTCCATGCCCGGGCCTCCGGGCTGCGGGTCTTGTAGAAGTTCAGCGCGTAGCCGCCGCTGTGGACGCGGAGCAGTGTGAAGCCACCGGGGTACTCCTTGACGGCGCCGACCTCCTGCTGCACGATCTTCGGCGCCAGCGGGAACACCGACCGCTGGTTCCGGTGGGTGTGGCCGGCGTGGTGGAGGAAGACGCCGGGGGTGCGGGCGTAGGCGCCGAGAATGCGCAGCGATTGCCCGGCGTCGAGGGAATGGGCGCCGGTGGCGGACAGCGGGTCGTTCTCGGTGAAGAGCGGGTGGTGCCCGAAGACGAGCGTCGGACGGTCCGGGTCCTTCTTGAGTTCGGCCTCGAACCAGGACTGCTGTTCCGGCGACAGCCCGCCGGAGTCGCCGCCGTTCCCGGGCTTGTCATAGGTGTCGAGGCCGATGACGCGGAGCCCGTGCAGGTCGTGGGCGAAATAGCTGGGACCGGACGGGAAGAAGGCGTCCTGGAAACAGTCATTGCCCTGGTACCGGCCGACCGTGCAGGTGGAGTAGGCGGCGCCTTCGTGGGCGCGGTCGTGGTTGCCGCGGGTGACGAGATAGTCCTGCGTATAGGTGCCGAAGGTGTCGAGGATGCTCTTCGCGCTGTGCAGGTCGGCGGGGGCCGCCTCGCTGGAGACGTCCCCGGCGGCGAGCAGGTGGTCGGCGCCCCGCGCGCGGGCGTCCGCGATCAGGGCCTTCGCCATGATCTCCGGGTAGGGGGCGTGGCCCGGCACCTGCGAGATGCCCGTGATCCAGGGGAGTTGCCCGATGAGCCCGGCGACGGTCTCCCCGAGGTGCAGGTCGTTGCAGAGCGCGATGGAGAACAGTTGCCTGCCGGGCGGCGGCTGCGGCGTGGTGAACGCGAACACGTCCCCCTGCGGGACGCCCGCCGCCTGGCCGCCCGCGAGCCCGGTCGCGGTGGCGGCGACGCCGTTGGACCGCGCCTTGTAGTAATAGGTGCGGCCCGGTTCCAGATCGGTGAGTTCGACGTAGTGGTACGGCGTGCCGGACGGTCCGTGGGCCGTGCGGGTGAGGCGGGACGGGTGCGTCCCGTAGAGCACCTCGGCGTCGGACGGGGCGGGCCGCATCCGCCCCAGCCCGTCGTCGGTGCCGGGAACGCCGGTGTACCAGGTGAGGACGGCGGACGTCTCGGTCAGCGTCACCAGTTCGAGGTTCACCGGGCGGGCGGTGCCGGCGGCGCGCGCGGAGGGCGGGTCGAGGGCGGGCAGCAGGCCCGCCCCCGCCACGATCGCGCTCCAGCGCAGCAGGTCGCGGCGGCCGGGACGGCAGCAGATCATGATCGCCACGGTGGCAGCGCGGCGGCCGCGCCGCCAGACCCCTGACCGAACGTTCACCGGATCGCCGCCGGACGGCCCGGCCCGGCCCGTCGGCCCCGGCCCCGGGCGGGCCGCCGGGCGCCCGGAGCGGGATAG
>NZ_JBEYYT010000739.1:0-3005 GCF_040645715.1 Spirillospora sp. NPDC046719
GGCCCGGTGCGTTCCGCACCGGGCCGGCCTTCCGTGCGGGGCCGTCAGGGGTTGACCACGGCCATCCAGATCGGCTCGGTCCGGCTCTGCATGGCGTCGACGGCGCGGGACACGTCGGCGAGCGGGTACCGGTGGGTGATGAGGCCGGCGGCGTCCAGCGCACCGCTGCCGAGCAGGGCGAGGACCTGCTCGGCGTCGGTGCGGGTGCAGGCGCGGGTCCCGACGATCCGCCAGCAGTTGCGCATCAGCGCGACCATCGGAAGCGTCACCGGGGCCTGGTTGGCGCCCATGTGCACGAGCGTCCCGCCGGTGGTGAGCGCGGCCGTGGCCTGGAGGGTGACCGGACCCTGCGGGACGTAGTCCAGGACGGCGTCGGCGCCGCCCGGCACGAGGTCCCGCAGCGCCCGGGTGAGGCCCTGGCCCTCCTCCCAGCCGGCGGGCAGCCCGTCCAGCGCGAGGATGTCGGTGGCGACGCCGGGGGAGAGGCGGCGCACCGCCTCCAGCCGCTCCGTGCTGCGGCCCACCAGGACGAGCCGCGCGACCCCGAAGTGCGGGGCGAGGGCGACGGTGGCGGTGCCCATCGTCCCGGTGGCGGCGGTGACGACCAGGGTCGCGCCCGCCGCGAGATCGGCGAGCTTGAGGGCGCGGACCGCGTTGGCGAGGTCGTGCACCTTCGCGCCCACGTCGAAGCCCACCGCGTCCGGCAGCGGGTCGACGAGCCAGTGCGGGACGCGGACGTATCCGGCGAGCCCGCCGTCGTGGTACTCGTCGTACAGCGGCATCGGGACGTCGCTGAACGCGGCGTGCCCGATCATCGCCTGCTGCGCGCACATCATCTCGCGGTCGGTGCGGCAGTACCGGCAGGACCGGCAGGTCAGGTTCGGGTGGACGCGGACCCGGGCGCCGGGCGCGATCCCGGTGACCCGGTCGCCGACCGCGGCGACCGTCCCGGCGGCCTCGTGCCCGAGGGTGGTCGGCAGATGCCGGAAGGCGCCCTGGGCGAGCAGCCGCATCATGCCGGGGGCGAGCCCGGCGGACGCGACCTCGACCAGGACGTCCAGCGGCCCCGGCTCCGGGACGGGGATCTCGGCCAGGTGCAGCGCGTCGGAGCCGCGCTCGGCGCGCGCGGCGAGCATCGTCTTCACCGGGCCTCCGCGGCGGTCGAGGGCAGGTGCCGGTCGAGGAACGCGTGCGTGCGCGCCCAGGCGGTCTCGGCCGGGCCGGACCGGTACATGTGGGGGCGCGCGTCGCAGGCGAAGGCGTGCCCGGCGTCCTCGTACACGTGCTGTTCGAAGTCGGCGCCCGCGTCCCGCAGCGCCGCGTCGATGGCCTTCACCTGATCGGCGGGGATGGTCGGGTCGTCGGCGCCGACGTGCAGCAGCATCGGCGCGTCGATCGATCCGGAGCGGTCCAGGACGGCGTGCGGGCCCGCCGCGATGCCGGGGCCGTAGAACACGACGGTCGCGGCGAGCCCCGGGATCGCCGTGGCGGCGGTGAAGGCGGCGCGGCCGCCGAAGCAGAACCCGACGACCGCGGTCCGGTCCGCGGCGAAGCCGCCGGCGGCGAGGTGGTCCAGGACGGCGCCGACGTCGGTGGCGATCGCGTCAGGGCCGATCGCGCCGATCAGCGGCATCGCCTCGGCGTGCCGGTCGTAGCCGAGGGTGCCGACCCCGGTGCGGTGGAACAGGTCGGGCGCCAGCGCCAGGAACCCGCGCGCCGCGAACCGGCGGGCGATGTCCTGGATGTGGTCGTTGACGCCGAACGCCTCCTGCAGGACCACGACGGCCCGGTCGGCGGCCCCGTCCGGCCGTGCGGCGTACACGCGCATCGGGCCGTCGGCGGTCTCAAGGGTGATCCATTCGGTCATGACTCTCCTTGCGGCAGGGCGTCGTAGTACTCGGCGGCGCCGGGATGCAGCGGGACGGGCGTGCGGCCCATCGCCACCGGGTCGAGGGGATAGGTGATCGGGCTCTTCTCCGGCGGGAGGTGCCGGTACTGGCGCTCGATGACCTCCCGCGTCTCGCCCAGCACCCACGCGATCGCGTAGGCGACGTCGTCGGGCAGGTCGGAGCGGGTCAGCACCAGGAAGTCGGAGAAGTCGAGCGTGCGGAAGCGCGGGCAGCCGGGGAAGTGGCCCTCCTCGACGGTCGCCGCGGGCCAGGAGTAGTCGGCCCACAGGCCGTCGAGGACGTCCTGCTCCACCTCCAGGAAGTGCAGGTCGGCGCCGAACTCCTGCCAGTGCGGCAGCATGACGGCCTCGTGGACGACGGCGTCCGCGCGTCCCGCCAGCACGTGGGCGAACGTCTCCCAGGGGCGCTCGTCGGCCAGGACCGTCCCGCCCCAGCCCGCGACGTCGACCCCGGAACGGGTCAGCAGCTCGTGCGCGCCGACGCCGACGTGGTTCTCCCCGTCGTGTCCGGACGTTGCGAGGGTCAGCGCGGGCGCGGCCTCGCGCAGCTCCGCGAACGACGTGATCCCGAGCGTCCTGCGCACTCCCACGACCAGACGGTCGCGCTGCGGGACGACCCCGAGCGCGCGCAGCTCGGGGAACGACTCCCCGGCGTACAGGCCGCGGCCGTCCAGGGCGGCGGCGGCGAACGCGGCGGGCGTGGTCAGCGCCACGTGCACCTCGCCCCGTCCCACCGCGCGAACGGCGTCGGCGTAACCGCGGCTGTTCCAGATCGCGACCTTCGTGTACGGGCCGCAGCGGTCGGTGAGCTCCTGGGAGATCCAGCCGCAGACCCGGTGCAGGTTGGCGGCGCCCCAGTCGCCGCGCAGGTGCAACGTCAGCGACCGGTCGATCCTCGGTTCGGGCGGGCGGGTCATATGGTGCCTTCCAGGTCGAAGTAGCCGGCCATGGCGTCGCGCACCCGCGCGGCATGGGCGGAGGGGAACACGGCGGCGACGTAGCGGTCGGGCTTGACCAGGACGAACCGTCCGCGCGCGGCGGCCAGCGCGGACTGGAGCCGCCCGTCGGCGTCGGCGATCGCCTGCCGCCCGTCGCG
>NZ_JBEYYT010000740.1:0-2977 GCF_040645715.1 Spirillospora sp. NPDC046719
CCGCCCGGGCGCACCCGTCGTGGCGCCGCCGCCACGCCTCGATCGCGATCCCGGCGTCCCCGGGACGCTGGTACGTGGTCAACGCGACGCCGGACATCGCGGAGCAGATCGAGGCGACCGCGGACCTGCGTCCCGGCCCGGAGCGGCGCCGCACCCCGGTCGCGGGCGCGGTGCTGACCGACGCCGAACTCGACCACACGCTCGGGCTGCCGCGGCTGCGGGAGGCGGCGGGCCTGCGCGTCGTCGCGACCGCCACCGTCCGCGACGCGCTGGCGGGCGGCCTCCGGCTGGACCGCGTCCTCGCCCCGTACACCACGCTGACCTGGACGGAGCTCCCCGAGGACGGGGCCGTCCCGCTCGACGGCACCGGGAGCCTGGAGATCGCGGCCGTCCGGGTCTCGGGCAAGCGCCCCCGCTATGCGGCCGGCCTCGACCTGCCGGACGGGGCCTGGTCCGTGGCGCTGCACGTCACCGACCGGCGCGCCGGCACCAGCCTCGTGTACGCGCCGGCGCTCGCCGGGTGGCCGCCCGCGCTCGGCAGGGCCCTGTCCGCCGCGGACTGCGTCATCGTCGACGGCACGTTCTGGGACGACGCCGAGCCGCGCCGCTCCGGGTTCACCGAGCGGACCGCCACCGAGATGGGCCACCTGCCGATCACCGGCCCGGACGGCACGGCCGACCGGCTCGCGGCGCTGCCCGCGGCGCGGCGCCTCTACACGCATCTCAACAACACCAACCCCCTCGTCGACCCCGGTCACGACGGCCACCGCGCCCTCGCCGGAATGGGGATCGAGGTCGCATCGGAAGGCCAGGTGATCGAC
This sequence comes from Spirillospora sp. NPDC046719, assembly GCF_040645715.1. Lineage (NCBI taxonomy): Bacteria > Bacillati > Actinomycetota > Actinomycetes > Streptosporangiales > Thermomonosporaceae > Spirillospora > Spirillospora sp. NPDC046719. The sequence continues at coordinate 822 of NZ_JBEYYT010000740.1, forward strand.
CTGTGAGCACGACGACGGACGCCCCGCGCCGTCCCGCCCGCCCGCTGCCCTGGACGCCGGAGGAGGTGGAGCACCGGCTCCGCCGGATCGCCGCCGAGCGCTACCACCACCGGCACCCGTTCAACCTGCGGATGCACGACGGGCTGCTGACGCCGGAGGAGCTGCGCTGCTGGGTGCTGAACCGCTTCCACTACCAGCGGCACATCCCGATCAAGGACGCGCTCATCCTCGCCAAGCTCGACAGCCGGGAGCTGCGCCGGGCCTGGATCCGGCGCATCCACGACCACGACGGCCGCGACGGCGACGCCGGCGGTCCCGGGGACGCGGGCGGCATCGAGCGGTGGCTGCGCCTCGGCGAGGCCGCCGGCCTGGACCGGGTGCTGCTGCTCTCCGGCGAGGGCGTCCTGCCCGGCGTGCGGTTCGCGGTCGAGGGCTACGTGAACTTCTGCCGCCTCGCCACGCCCCTCGAAGCGGTCGCCTCGTCGCTCACCGAGCTCTTCGCGCCGGACCTGATGGTCACGAGGATCGGGGCCTGGGAGCGGCACTACCCCTGGATCGAGCCGGAAGGGCTGCGCTACTTCCAGGTCCGCGTGGCGCAGGGCCGCCGGGACGCCGACGAGGCCCTCGCGCTGGTGCACCGATGGGCCGAGACGCGCGCCGACCAGGAACGGGTGCTGGCGGCGTTCGCCTTCAAATGCGACGTGCTCTGGTCGCTGCTGGACGCCGTCGAGCACGCCACGGTCAAGGAGAGCGCGGATGCAGGCTGAACACGCTCCGATGACGGCGGCGGTCACGAGGGAGACGCGGCCCGCGCTCGCCCGCTCCGTGCTGCTCCGCTACGACCGCGTCCGCCGCGCCGAGCTGCTGCTGATGCCCGAGCGGGCCGTCCTGCTCAGCCCGGAGGCCGGCCGCATCCTGCGGCTCTGCGACGGGCACCGCACCGTCGCCGGCATCATCGCCGCGCTCGCCGCCGACCACCCGGACGCCCCGCTCGGCCGGGACGTGCCCGCGTTCATCGAGAGGGTCCGCGCGGAAGGGTGGCTGCGATGACCGAGCCCGCCGCGCCGTGGGCACTGCTCGCCGAACTGACCCACGCGTGCCCGCTGCACTGCCCCTACTGCTCCAACCCGCTCGAACTCGTCCGGCGGCGCGCCGAACTGGCGGCGGACGAGTGGGCGCGGGTCCTCGCGGAGGCCGCCGACCTCGGCGTCGTCCAGGCGCACATCTCCGGAGGCGAGCCGCTGCTGCGCCCCGACCTCGAACGGATCGTGGCGGCGGCGCACCGCGCCGGCGTCTACACCCAGCTCGTCACCAGCGGCCTCGGCCTCACCGCCGCGCGGCTGGACGCGCTGGTCGATGCCGGCATCGACAGCGTGCAGCTGTCGGTCCAGGACGCGGACCGGGCGAACTCCGACCTCATCGCCGGGCGCGCCTCCTACGCGGCGAAGGAGCGCGCCGCGGGCGTCATCCGGGCGGCCGGGCTCCCCTTCGGGCTCAACGTCGTCCTGCACCGGCACAACCTCGACCGCCTGCCGCAGATCATCGAGATGGGCGAGCGCTGGGGAGCCGACCGCGTCGAACTGGCCAACGCCCAGTTCTACGGCTGGGCGCTCCGCAACCGGGACGTCCTGCTGCCCACCACGGAACAGCTCGACCGCGCGAAGCGGACGGTGGCCGGCCACCGGGCGAAGTCCCGGCGACCGGAACTGGTGTGGGTCCTTCCCGACTACCACGAGGGCGTGCCGAAACCGTGCATGGGCGGCTGGGGCGCCCGTTCCATCACGGTGGCGCCCGACGGGACGGCGCTGCCATGCCCCGCCGCCTACGCGATGACCGACCTGCGCCCGCCGAACGTCCGCGACCGCCCGCTGTCGTGGATCTGGCGGCGGTCCGACGCCTTCAACGCCTACCGCGGCACCGCGTGGATGAGCGGTCCGTGCGGCGAGTGCCCGCGCCGCGAGACCGACTTCGGCGGATGCCGGTGCCAGGCGTTCGCCCTGACCGGCGACGCCTCCCGCACGGACCCGGCCTGCGCCCTGTCGCCCGACCACCACCTCGTCCGCGACCGCGCCGTCCTCGCCGGGGGGGTGGCCGCCGCCGAGCCGGCCGGTGACCCCGCGCGGGGCTTCGTATACCGGCGGCCGGCGAACGCCCGC
>NZ_JBEYYT010000741.1:0-2930 GCF_040645715.1 Spirillospora sp. NPDC046719
CCGCCGAGGCCGCCGAGCCGCCCGCGAAGAAGACGACCCGGTCCCGCACCCGTACCCGCGCCGCGAAGGCCCCCGAGACCGCCGAGCCGGTGCCGCCGACGGGCGCCGAGACCTCCCCGGAGATCACCGAGGAGCCCGCTCCGGCCGCCGCCGAGACCGCCGAGCCGGCCGGGACGCCAGCCGAGCCCGAGAAGCCCGCGGAGCCCGCGCGCCGCACCCGCACCCGCCGCCGTACCGCGGCCGCCCAGGACGAGACCGCCGCGCCGCCCGCGCCGCCCGCGGCCCCGACGGTGCCCCCGGTGCCGTCCGTGCCGGAGGTGCCCTCCGTTCCCGTCGCCGGCGCCGAGCCGGAGGCCGGACAGGTGTCGGAGGCCGAGCCCGCCAGCGGCGTCGGCGTCCCCGGCGTGACGTTCCAGCCGCCCATGGTCGTCTTCCAGCCGCCGCAGCCGACGGCCGAGCCATCCGCTCGCCAGAAGGACGAGGCGAAGCCCGAGCCGTCCGACCGCGACCGTGATCGCGACCGCGACCATGAGGCCGCCGAGGACGAGGCCGAGGGCGACCACGGCCCCTCCGACGAGGACGAGTCCGAGGACCGGCCGTCGCGCCGCCGCCGCCGCAGGGGCGGCCGCGGCCGTGGCCGCGGCGGCAAGGAGGGCGACGAGGCCGAGGAGGCCGAGGAGCACGAGGCCGCCGAGGCGAAGGAAGAGGAGCCCGCCAAGCCCGCGAAGGCCAAGTCCAAGTCCAGGTCCGCCAAGGGCAAGGACAAGGAGAAGGCCGAGCCGGAGGCCGAGGCCGAGGCGGAGCACGAGGCCGAGGGCGAGGAGGAGGAGGGCGAGGGCGCCCAGGGCAGCCGTCGCCGCCGTCGCCGCCGGCGCCGCTCGGGCGCGGACGGCGAGTCCGGCGGCACCGACGACCCGCCGAACACCGTCGTGCACGTGCGCACCGCCCGCGAGGAGCGCGCCGCCGCGGAGGACGAGGTCCAGTCCGTGCGCGGCTCGACCCGGCTGGAGGCCAAGAAGCAGCGCCGCCGCGAGGGCCGCGAGCAGGGCCGCCGCCGCCCGCCGGTGATCACCGAGGCGGAGTTCCTGGCGCGCCGCGAGGCCGTCGAGCGGGTCATGGTGGTCCGGCAGGAGGGCGAGCGCACGCAGATCGCCGTCCTGGAGGACGACGTGCTCGTCGAGCACTACGTCAACCGCGCGACGCACCAGTCCTACGTCGGCAACGTCTACCTCGGCAAGGTGCAGAACGTGCTGCCCTCCATGGAGGCCGCGTTCGTCGACATCGGCAAGGGCCGCAACGCCGTGCTGTACGCGGGCGAGGTCAACTGGGACGTCGCGGGCCTGGTGGGCCAGCCGCGCCGGATCGAGTCGGCGCTGAAGTCCGGCCAGTCCGTGCTCGTGCAGGTCACCAAGGACCCGCTCGGCCACAAGGGCGCCCGGCTGACCAGCCAGGTCTCGCTGCCCGGCCGCTACCTGGTGTACGTGCCGGACGGCTCGATGACCGGCATCAGCCGCAAGCTGCCCGACAAGGAGCGCAGCCGGCTGAAGTCGATCCTGAAGAAGGTCATGCCGGAGAACGCGGGCGTGATCGTCCGCACCGCCGCGGAGGGCGCCACCGAGGAGGAGCTGGCCCGCGACGTGTCGCGCCTGGCCGCCCAGTGGGAGAACATCCAGAAGAAGGTCAAGACCGCCTCGGCGCCGTCGCTGCTGTACGGCGAGCCGGACCTGACGATCCGGGTCGTCCGCGACATCTTCAACGAGGACTTCTCCAAGCTCGTCGTCTCCGGCGACGGCGCCTGGGACACCGTCTCGGAGTACGTCGAGTACGTCGCGCCGCACCTCGCCGACCGCGTCGAGCGCTGGACCGGCGACCAGGACGTGCTGGGCGCGTTCCGGATCGACGAGCAGATCGCCAAGGCCCTCGACCGCAAGGTGTGGCTGCCGTCCGGCGGCTCGCTGGTGATCGACAAGACCGAGGCGATGACGGTCATCGACGTCAACACCGGCAAGTTCACCGGGCAGGGCGGCAACCTCGAGGAGACCGTCACCCGCAACAACCTGGAGGCGGCCGAGGAGATCGTCCGCCAGCTCCGGCTGCGCGACATCGGCGGCATCATCGTGATCGACTTCATCGACATGGTGCTGGAGAGCAACCGCGACCTGGTGCTCCGCCGCCTCGTCGAGTGCCTGTCGCGGGACCGTACCAAGCACCAGGTCGCCGAGGTGACCTCGCTCGGGCTGGTCCAGATGACGCGCAAGCGCGTCGGCCAGGGCCTGGTCGAGGCGTTCTCGGAGACCTGCGAGTCCTGCAACGGCCGCGGCATCCACGTCCACCTCACCCCGGTCGAGCCGAAGCCGGACAAGGCCGCCGGCAAGGAGTCGGGCCGCCGACGCAAGCGCAAGGGCGAGGTCGAGAAGGCCGTCGAGGAGAAGCTGGCACAGCACGAGGCGAAGAAGGAGCCGGCCGAGCCGGCCCCCGCCGAGGAGCCGGAGGCCGCGCGGCCCGAGCCGGTCCGGTCGCGGCCGAAGAAGTCCGGCCCGGCGAAGCGCCCCGCGGGCCCGCCGCCCGAGGTCGACGCCGAGGAGCCGCCGGCGCAGGCGGCGGTCGAGGCCGCGGACGCCGCGGAGGAGGTCGAGGGCACCTCGCCCGGCATCCTCGACGACGAGCCGGTCGCGGTCTCCTCGAACGGCGCCGCCCCGGCCGAGGCCAACGGCGCGGCGCCGGCCGAGGCGAACGGTTCCGCTCCCGCCGCGGAGCCGGCGGAGTCCGCGGAGGGCGGGCAGCCCGTGGAGGAGGCCCCGCGCCGCCGCCGCACCCGCCGCCCCCGCGCGACGGCCCAGGCCGAGAGCGAGTAGTCCGCACGCCGTGGGGGGGCGGCCGGGCGCCCGGCCCGGCCCCCCCCGGGGGCCCCCCGGGTTGTGGGGACATGT
>NZ_JBEYYT010000742.1:0-2927 GCF_040645715.1 Spirillospora sp. NPDC046719
CGGCGGCCGGGCCCGCGCTCAGGCCGCCGGCTTCGGCAGCGACGGGCGGGCCGCGAAGAACTCGCCGATCAGTTTGCTGGCGTAGTCGGGCCATTCGTGGCCGCCCTGCTGCTTGGTGCAGAGCGCGACCTCGACGGGCCCCGGTCCGGTGCCGACGCAGCCCTGAGGGCCGTCCCGCACGGGCCACGAGAGGGCGGGCAGCTTGTCCACCCATCTCCAGAACTCCATGAGCAACTGCACCCCGATGAACGGGAAGTGCACGTCGGCGTCCATGTTCCCGCCCCCGTCGTAGGGGACGGACGGATCCCACGTTCCGTGGAAGGCCAGGACCGACACCGGCCGCTTCGGGGTGCAGCCGACGGCGAGCGCGCCCGACACCACGGCGATCCCGGCGACCTTGTCGGCCCGCTCGCACGCGTACCGGTAGGCCATCCCGCCGCCGTTGGAGAACCCGGTCATGAACACCCGGCGGGGGTCGGCGACGCCCTGCTTCACCAGGGTGTCGATGAGCTTGTCGAGGAAGCCGACGTCGTCGACGCCCGCCCAGCGGGCGAACCAGCAGCAGGCGCCGGCGTTCCAGGTGCCGAGCAGCCCGTCGGGGTAGGCGACGGCGTAGCCGTCCTGGTCGGCGATCTCGTCGAGGCCGCTCTGGTTCTCCACGTACGCGGCGTCGTTCAGCCCGCCGTGCAGCGCGACGATGAGCGGCAGCCGCGCGCCGGGCTTCGCGCCCGGCGGGAGGTGCAGCAGGTAGGGGCGGTTCCAGTCGCCCATGGCGACGGAGTGCTCGGTGGTTCCGGGAGCGTCCTGGGCCGCTCCGGCGGGCAGGGGGTGGGCGATGAACGCGGCGAGCAGCGCCGCCACGATCATCGCCGCCCGCACGGCGATCTTCATGGGGTGATCCAACCCCGTCGCCGAGCCGCCCGGCTACGCATCCGGGCGCACAAAAGATCGCGATCTTTTGTGCCCCCGGAGACAGGGACCACGCAGTGCTACGAACCGGATCCGGAACCGGCCTCCGCCGCCTCCGTGACCTCCGCGTCCGTGCCGCCCGCGGCCGCTTCCGCGTCCACTCCGGCCTGGTTGCGCTCCGCGCGCGCGAGGTCGCGGTGCCCGATGGCGAGGACGCCGATCCCGAGGGCGATCGCGGCGGCGCCGACGGCGAACGGGACGTGGATGTTGGCGTGCTCGGCCATCTTTCCCGCCGCGAAGGGCGCGAGGCCGCCGCCGATGAACCGGACGAACCCGTACGCGGCGGACGCGACCGGCCGCTCCACGGGCGCCACCATCATCACGGCCTGCGTCGTCACCGTGTTGTTCACGCCGATGAACACGCCCGCGACGATCACCGCGACGATCAGCGTGGCCTGCGAGTTCACGAAGACCGCGATGACGAGCACGTCGACGGCGAACAGCGCGAGGTTGAAGTACAGGGTGCGGGCGAGGCCGAGCCGCCGCTGCAGCCACGGCGCGCCGAACACCGCGAACACCGCGACCAGCAGGCCCCAGCCGGTGAACACCAGGCCGAGCTTCAGCGCGCTCAGGTGCATCGGGAACGGCGCGTAGCCGAGGACGGTGAAGAAGCCCCAGTTGTAGCAGAGCGCGGTCAGGCTCATCACCAGCAGGCCGCGGTGCCGCAGCGCCCTGATCGGGTCGGCGATCGAGGTCCTGCGCGCCGGCTTCGGCTGCGGCCGCACCAGCGTGATCGTCGCGAGCAGCGCGATCGCCATCAGCACGGCGACGCCGTAGAACGGGCCGCGCCAGCTGACCTCGCCGAGCAGCCCGCCGAGCAGCGGCCCGACGGCGATGCCGAGGCCGAGCGCGGACTCGTAGGCGATGATCGCGCCGCCGAGCCCGCCGCTGGCGGAGGCGACGATGACGGCCAACGACGTCGCGATGAACAGTGCGTTCCCGAGGCCCCAGCCGGCCCGGAAGCCGATGATCCCCGAGATGCTGCCGGACGTCCCGGCGAGCGCGCTGAACACCACGATCAGGACCAGCCCGGCGATGAGGGTGCGCTTGGCGCCGATCCGGCTGGACACGAAGCCGGTCACGAGCATCGCGACCGCGGTGACCACGAGGTAGCTGGTGAACAGCAGGGTGACCTGGCTGGGCGAGGCGTGCAGGTCCGCGGAGATCGCGGGCAGGATCGGGTCGACCAGGCCGATGCCCATGAACGACACCACGCACGCGAACGCCACGGCCCACACGGCCTTCGGCTGCTTGAAGGGGCTCTGCGCGCCCGCGGACGGCTCACTCATTCGCACTCTCCGGAAGCAGGTGTGTCGGGACCGCCGAGGGCGGCGCCGGTCAGCCGGTCCAGGGCCGGCAGCGCGGCGGCGATCGCCTCCCGGTCGGACGCGGGCAGGCCGGCCAGCAGCTCGGCGAGCCGCTTGGCCTGCCCGGCGCGGCGGCGCGCCAGGTCGGCGCGCCCGGCGTCGGTCAGGTGCACCGCGACGACCCGGCGGTCGCCGGCGAGCGCGCGGCGCTCGGCGAGCCCCTCCCGTTCGAGCCGGGACACCAGCTGCGTCATCGCCGGCTGCGTGACCCCCTCCAGCGCGGCCAGCTCCGTCACCCGGCACGGGCCGCGGCGTTCGAGCGTGGCCAGCGTCGACACGGTGGTCATCGACAGGTCGCGAGGCAGCGACAGCGAGCGCATCAGCGAGTACAGGCGGCCGAGACCGGCCGCCAGTTCCAGCTCGTCGAGAGGGGACCGCTCGTCCATGTCCCGATATATATCACTTGCTTCTATAAGATGCCTATAGGTTTGCTTAGCTAGGTTTCCTGAGGGCCCCGGAAGGCGGCGATTGTTGGATTTACGTCGGCAGTGGAAGTACAGCAGCCGAGCCAGCTGCCGCACATAACCCATTGAATAAAGCTGCTGGTGACACAATGTAAAAAAAAAAATCAGTTTCTGACATTGTGTCACC
>NZ_JBEYYT010000743.1:0-2919 GCF_040645715.1 Spirillospora sp. NPDC046719
GGGGCGGGGTCGGCGGACGCGTCGCGATGCGCGGCCCGGCGCGGCCGCCCGGTGACCGGCGCCCACGCCGCACGCTCCGGGCGGCCAGGCGCGGGGCCGCGCAGCGGCCTGAGCGCCGCCGCCCCTTGATCCCAAACGGCCCAATTCGGCAGCTTAAGTACCTAAACAGACGAGCACCGTGTGACCGCTTTCGGCCATTTGCTGCCCAGTGTTGGCGAAACAAGCACACAAGCATCAAAATTTACTAACTTGAACCTAGAGGTCCGCCGATACCGGTATACGAGTGGAGATGTATTGTGCTTCTGACAGACCTAAGTTTGCTGTGCGGAATCAGGTCGTCGTGGAGTGGACTACAGTCAACGACACACGGAATTCGAGAAGATCGAAAAATTCCGCGCGATTATGTCGTCCCAGAGATCGCCCAAATAGAAACCTCTCATCCAAACGCGGCTTCACTCATATTGGTGACCGCGCCGGCCGCAGTCGGAAAATCGACCGCTGCAAGCTACCTAGGACATCACCTCCACGCTCCCGTACTCGATTTGTCTACACTCCAGGTAGGGGATGCGACGCTAGAAGGATCACTTTCGAAAGCCCTGGGAATTAGGGCTTACGCGGATTTTGCAGAGCAGATGTCCGAAGGGCGTTCGACCTTGATAGTTGACGCCTTGGACGAGGCAGAGGTGCGTTCGGGGCAAGCCAATTTTAGCGCCTTCCTTCGAGGGGTTGCCCATACAGCGTCTCAAATCTCAAACCACGCCGGCATAGTTCTTTTCTCGCGAGCGGAAAGCATCAGAGCTCTCATAGCAATCTTCACTGCGAGAAAAATTTCATACGCACATTATGAGCTCTTGCCTTTTACTCAGACTCAAGCTGAGGAATATCTGGATAAGCGCATTTCAAGCATCTACGCCCGCCAGGGACAGGATCTAATCCACCATCGCCACTCGGCTCCATATAAGAAGGTGCGAGACCAACTCCTTGCGATGCTCGCATCGGCGATAGACCGCAACAACACACAGATTTGGGAAGCTTCTGAAGTTAGAGAGTTCCTAGGATACGCGCCCGTACTTGACGTGGCCTCAGAGTTTCTTGCGGTGGACAACTTCGCGGCTCTATCACGCTCTTTGTCGGGCGACGAAGGCGAAGAGAGCAGGGGGCTGAACCATTGGAACTTGGTTGCGCGCGTGATTGATCAACTTCTTTCGCGTGAACAGACCAAATTTGCGGACCAATTCACAGAAACGGCTGAATACTCTCACCTCAAGAATGGCAACTTCAGAGCCATCCTCTACACCCCCGAGGAACAATGTAGTCGACTTTTGGATTACGTGGAAAACTTGCAACTCGACCTGGACATCCCAGCAGCCTTGCCAGAGAAGATACGAGACACGTATGAGGCCGCAGCTAATACGCAGCTAGCGAACCATCCGTTCTTGCGTGGCGAAGGTTGGTTCAATGTCATTTTTAGGGACTACGTGACCGCGCGGGCGCTAATCAGCCCTATCACCTCTGCTAGATCTTCGAGCGCGATTCGCAAAAACCTACTTTCCTCTAATTGGAAGCACTCACCGATGTTTGGGTACTTCCTGTTCTCCCTAAGCACAAGGGACAGTGGCGAAATGGCAAGCTGCCACTCCGAAGAAATTGGTGCTCTCTACGAATCATTCAAATCCATGTGTGAGTCACAAGATGAGCTGAATATTTCAGTTGGTCGAGAGAAGGATCGTCTCGTCGCTTCTTTCGCGGTGTTGCGCATGGCCGATTCGAAGTCCATGATTGGCCCACTGCGTTTCCGGTGCCACCCTTCATCTCTGAGTGTTGTATTCCCGCGAGAGCTACGCAATGCGAACATATGGCAGGTACCTGAAGTGATACTGGGCGGGGATCAAGGATCTTTCAAGTTTGGGCCGGATGTTTTTATGTCCTGCACTGACCTGCTGGTTGTCGCACGAGAGCTCCAAGTGTACGTCACTGACCAAGAATCCCCCGTCGTAATAGATGCAAATACATTGACGAGCGAGAACACAAAAGTCCAGGCTGAACGCAATAAGCTTTTCATTAACTGCCGGGAGCTTGCGTACCCTTGGTCAAAGTACTCAACGGACGTGAATCTAAAGCTCATGGCAACGCGAGCACGCGAGGCATATGCCCTCTATCTGGAGCTACGCCGTATAGTCTTGCGCTTCAAAGATGCTAAGCGCGGCGAGGGTGCGGTTTATGAGCCACTTATGGACAACCTCGTGATAAGTGGCAATTGGCGCGCCCGTCAAGTTTTGAACTACCTCGAAGAGGTAGGGTGCGTTGAACGGAGAAACAGAATGTACCTCCTCAAGTTTGCCGAATTTTCCAAATGGAATATCTCTAGGTCTCAGCTTCGAGATCTAGAGTTCACCGATGCGTCGGCGGCGGTAGCCGAGGAACTCGTTAGCTACGTTGAGCGGTCAGAGAAGCGCCCATAGCGCTTCCGAAATTCGATTTGCTCGATGTTCACGATGCATAAGTATTACATTCGGAAGACGCGACAACTCTGCAGGTTGCGGATAACCCTGCCAAGTCCGGGCAGGCTATGCTGTACCCACCAAAGCCTATTTAGCCTTGGCGAGAGCTAAAGGCCACGGATAGGAAGGTATTTTGCTACCGACCAGCGCCCAGGGGATGTGGCCTGAACTCGCCGAAGCCCAGGAGGATACGGATGCCTTCCTTGCGGAGAGTTGTAATACTGCGTTGGAAGGCTGTGCGGGCTGTTAGAGCGGTGTTGACTAAGGGGAGGACTGCTACGGGGATGCCTAGGGCGGGGGCTTCGGCGAGGATGTCTAGGGCGTAGGTGTCGCTGATGCCTGCGGCCCATTTGTTGATGGTGTTGTAGGTGGCGGGGGCGACGATGATGGCGTCAGCCTTCGGGGAGCGGGGCTCGCC
>NZ_JBEYYT010000744.1:0-2917 GCF_040645715.1 Spirillospora sp. NPDC046719
GCGGTCCCGCCGGCGGGGGGCGCCGCCTGCTCCTGTTGCCTGTGCTGCATCGGCGCTCAGCTCCTCGTGGTCCGCTCGTCGTCCCGGCCGGTGCGCCCGTCGTCGGGCTCGCCGGCGCGCGGACCGGGCACCCGGACCTCCTCGCCGCGGGCGGCGCGCCGCTCGTCAGGAGCGCTGCCCCGCTGGTCGGGGGCGGTGCCCTGGACGGGGACCGAGAGCAGCTCCTCGAACAGCGCGCGGTAGTGCACCATGGCCTGCCGCAGCTCCTCGGTGGACGCCTTCCCGTCCGCGGCGCGGCCGCCGATGGCGTGGGCGCGCCGGTAGTGGTCGAGGGTGCGGCCGTGCTCCACCGACAGGTGGGCGGCCTTCTCCTCGAACCCGCTCGTGGGGTAGCCGCGCTCTCCCATGACGACGGTGACCAGGCCGTCCGCCTGCTCGACCGCCGACTCCGGCGCGTCCACGAAGCGCTCCTGGACGGCCACCCACTGCTCGCGGTACTGCTCGCGGCGCCGGGGGTCGAGGTCGCGCAGCTCCAGGTCCCGGTGGCGCCGCTCGCGGTCGAGCAGCTCCCGCTCGGCGGCGGCGCGGCCGCCGTGCTGCTCGACGGCCCGGTCGTACTCGGGGCCGAAGCGCTTGCGCAGCCGCCGCGTCCGCGCCTGCTTCGAGGCGAGGAACGCGACCGCGGCGACGGCGGCGATGATGATCACTGCGATGACGACCATGACGGCGGTCGACATTGTCTGTCCTCCAACGTGCGTCGGATCGAATGGATCGCCGATGCCCGGACAGACGCGGTCGAAACAGACCTAAAGGCGAAACTGCCCTAAGGGGTGCGGGGTCCATGGCCGGCGAAGAGGCACACCAGCTGGCCGACCCGCCGCCGCCCCGACAGCCCGGCCTGCTCCAGGAGGGAGAGTCCCCGCAGGTCGCGCGGATGCGCGCACGCCACGACGACACCGACGCGACGCAGCGCGCCCTCGATGTCGGCGAGCGCGGGCTTCCACCCGCCCGGCCGGCGCACCGCCGCGGTCAGCACGCGCCGGTCGTCGACGAACCGCGCCGGAACCGGCAGGTTCCGGAGGTAGTGGGTGTTGGGATCGGCGGCGTGGACGCGCGCGGTCAGCAGCGGCACCGCCCGCATGTAGCGCTGAGGCATCACCACCACGCCCCCGGTACGGGCCAGGTCGACGACCGCGCGGGCCGTCCCCACCTGCTCCGCGGGGAGCTTCCACGACGGACGCGACGCGACGAGCGAGCCGTTCTCCGCCGACCAGAGGGGCGTCCCGCCCACGATCATCGTGACCGCCAGGGCGGCGGCCGGCAGCGCCGCGGCGACGGCGCCGAGCACCTCCGTCCCGCCGGAGCGCGCGGCCGCGGGCAGGGGGAGGCGCACCGTCGCGAGCAGCCCGATCAGGACGGGCGCGGGCACGATCCACATCGTCCGCCACAGCACCTGGCCCGCCCCGGTGACGTCCGCCGCGAGGTGCAGGACGCCCGGCAGCAGGAGGAGCGTGGTCACCGCGGCCACTCCCGCGCCGGCGAGCGCGGGGACGCCGCGCCGCGCCGTCCACGGCGCCAGCCACAGCGCGCACCCCGCGAGGACTCCCGGCGCGGAGTGCAGCAGGACCCACCGGAAGTCGTCGGACGCGTCACCGACGAACCCCGTGACGGTGGTGTCGTGGTCCTGCAGCGTCACCACCAGGCCCGCGGCGACGGGGTAGGCCAGCGCGGCGCAGGCGGCGAGGCCGGTCCGGACCCGGCCGGACGCGATCAGCGGGATCGCGGCGGTGCCGACGGCCAGCGGCAGGACGAACGCGGCCGAGGACGTCAGGCCGGTCGCGGCGACCCCGCAGGCGGCGAGCATCGCCAGGTCGCGCCGCGTCCGCCGCTCCGCCCAGCGCGTGAGGTGGACGTACAGCAGCGGGACGAGCGCCGACACCATGACGGCCTTCCCCTGCCACATCCGCAGCAGGTGGAACGAGCCGAGCGACGCGGGACCGAGCCCGGACCACAGCAGGTACACCGCCGCGACCGCGAAGCACGCCGCCGCGCGGCGCGGCGCCCACGCGCGCGACAGCCGCCACGCGGCCCACACCGCGATGAACGTCACCACCGGCAGCAGCACGTAGTACACGAAGGACGCCGCCGGGACGCCCGCGACCCGCGCGAGGCTCCCGGCGAGGACCTCGATCGACGAGACCGGCGGCTCGCCCGCGATGGGACCGGTCGCGCCCGAGGTGAAGATGGTGTCCTTGAACGGGATGCGGCCGAGCGCGGCCGTCGCGACGGACCGCGAGACGAAGTAGGCGTCGTCGCCGTCGGAGTTCACGATGAGCAGGGAGGCGACCGAGAACCCGGCGGCGGTGGCGAGCGCGAGCGGCGTGCCCCACCGGCTCGCGGACGTTCCGGCCTCGACCGGCCCACCGGGCTCGGCGAGTGCGCGCGCGGGGGGCTCGTGCGGGGAGTTCTCGCGGGAAGAGGGCTCGTGTGCGGAGGGCACGTGCGCGTGGGGCTCGTCCGGGGCGGACGGGCCGCCGGCGGGGGAGCGGCGGAGCAGCAGGCAGGCGGCGGACGCGGAGGCGGAGACCAGCCCGAACGCCCAGGCGCACCACCACGGGGCGCCGGACGTCTGCAGGCCGGCGCAGAGGCCCGCGACGATCCCCGCCAGGACGGCGACCAGGGCGAGGGCGCGCGGGGGAGCGGCAGAGCGCGGTCCGGCGGGCTCGGTCCACAGCGGCGCGCCTCCCGGGCCGTCGCGCCGCCTGCGCGCCGCCCACGCGGCGGCGGCCGCCCCCGGCCGCCCGCTCCCCCAGGCGAGCAGCGCCCCGGTCGGGGGGCGCCGCAGGGGGGCGGGGTGGTTTTCGACCCGCCACCCCCCGAATAGCAGGGAGGCGGGGGGCCCCGCGCGGGGCACCCC
>NZ_JBEYYT010000745.1:0-2862 GCF_040645715.1 Spirillospora sp. NPDC046719
GCGGCTTGTGAGTAATTGCGCCCCGCGGACGTGAGTGACGACCCCCCGGCGGGCGCGCCGGTCGACGACGGCGGCACCGGTGGCACCGCCGCCACCGCCGGCACCGGTGCGGGCGCCGCGCCGGAGAAGGACCGCGAGGCGAAGGGCACCACCGCGGCGGCCGCCGCGAACGGGGCGGCGGGCGCGCCGCGCCGGAGCGTCGCGTCCCGCCTGGTGGGCCGGGCCGGCGGCACCGTCGTGCAGGTGCTGCTGGTGCTGGTCGCGCTGTTCTGGCTGGTGCCGACGTTCGGCCTGTTCGTGGAGTCGCTGCGCTCCACCGAGGACAACAACGCCGGCGGCTGGTGGAAGATCTTCTCCCACCCGTCGCAGATCACGACCAGCGCCTACAGCTCGCTGCTGGACAAGCCCGACTTCGTCGACTCGTTCTGGAACACCGTGCTCATCACGGTGCCCGCGACGGTGCTGGTCGTCGCGATCGCCTCGCTCGCGGCGTACGCGTTCGCGTGGCTGGAGTTCCCCGGCCGCGACTGGCTGTTCCTGATCGTCGTCGCGCTGCTGGTGGTGCCGGTGCAGGTCGCGCTGCTGCCGGTCGCGAAGCTCTACGGGAACATCGACGTCGGCGGGTTCAAGATGTACGGCTCGATCACCGGGGTGGTGCTGTTCCACGTCGCGTTCGGCCTGCCGTTCGCGATCTTCCTGCTGCGCAACTTCTTCGCCGCGATCCCCCGGGACCTGCTGGAGGCGGCCCGGATGGACGGCGGCTCGGAGTGGACGATCTTCCGGCGGGTGATCTTCCCGCTGGGCGGCCCGGCGATCGCCTCGCTCGGCATCTTCCAGTTCCTGTGGGTGTGGAACGACCTGCTGGTCGCGCTGGTGTTCGCCAACACCGGGGCGCAGCCGATGACCAAGTGGCTGCAGTCGCAGATGCGGCAGTTCACCGGCAACATCGACATCCTCGCGCCCGGCGCGTTCCTGTCGCTGCTGGTGCCGCTGGTCGTGTTCTTCGCCTTCCAGCGCTACTTCGTCCAGGGCGTCCTCGCCGGTTCGGTCAAGTAGCGGACGCGCCCGTGCGGCGCGCCGCGCCGGGCTACCGGCGCGCGCCGGGCATACCGCGAAGACGGGAAAGGCTCGTGCGGGGGATCGCCCCGCACGGGCCTTCGCGTCACCGCGGGCGGCTCCGGCCTCCGGCCGGGGCCGCCGGGATCAGTCGACGGCCTTCTTCAGGTCCGGCGCGGCGGCGGCCGGGGCGCCCGGGTGGCCGATCGCGAGGCCGCTGGCCGGGTCGAAGAAGTGCAGCCGCTTGGTGTCCACGGCCAGGTCGATGTCCTGCCCGGGCCGCACGTGCGAGCGGGAGTTGACGCGGGCGGTCCACAGCGCCTTGTTGTCGACCAGCGGGATCGCCATGTCGGCGTCGCCCTCGGCGGCGTCCTCGGCGAGGTCGGCGGTGTCCTTGTGCTCGACCGGCGGGGCGTCGATGGTGAAGATGACGTTGATCTCGCTGCCGAGTTCCTCGGTGACGCTGCTCTTCACCGACATCGGCGCCCAGTCGGGGTTGGCGTGCGCGGCGTCCTCGAAGTCGGACGGGCGGACGCCGAGGATCACCTCCTTGCCGATGTAGTCGCGCAGCGCCGGCCGGTCGTTGAGGAGCGCGTCCGGCACCGGCAGGGAGAACCCGGCGAAGGAGACCTGCGCGCCGCCGTCGCCCCGGTCGAGCCGGGCCGTGACGAAGTTCATCGCGGGCGAGCCGATGAACCCGGCGACGAACATGTTGACCGGGTTGTCGAACAGCCGCTGCGGGGTGTCGACCTGCTGCAGCTTGCCCTCGCGCAGCACGCACACCCGCGAGCCGAGGGTCATCGCCTCGATCTGGTCGTGGGTGACGTACACGGTGGTGACGCCGAGCCGCTCGTGCAGCTGGCTGAGCGAGGCCCGCATGGACACGCGGAGCTTGGCGTCGAGGTTGGACAGCGGCTCGTCCATCAGGAACGCCTGCGGCTCGCGGACGATCGCGCGGCCCATCGCGACGCGCTGGCGCTGGCCGCCGGACAGGGCGGCGGGCTTGCGGGACAGGAACTGCTCGAGGCCGAGCATCTTCGCGGCCTCGAGCACCTTCTGCTTGATCTCCGACTTCGGCGTGCCGCGCAGCTTCAGGCCGAACGCCAGGTTCTGCTCGACGGTCATGTGCGGGTAGAGCGCGTAGTTCTGGAACACCATCGCGATGTCGCGGTCCTTGGGCGCCAGGTCGTTGACGACCTGGCCGCCGATGGAGATCTTGCCGCCGCTGATCTCCTCCAGGCCGGCGATCATCCGCAGCGCGGTCGACTTGCCGCAGCCGGACGGGCCGACCAGCACCATGAACTCGCCGTCCTGGATCGTCAGGTCCAGGCCGTCCACCGCCTTGACGCCGCCCGAGTAGACCTTGTCCACCTGGTCCAGCTTGATCTCGGCCATCCCGCCCCCTTTGGAAACGTTTCCCATCCACCCCTGCTCAGCAGGGCTTTCTCTCAATGGCTGGAGTAAACAACATGGAATCGTTTCCATGGGAGAGTTGATCAGGATAAGATCGCAGATCTGCGGATATGGGGAGGCGAGGCGGCCGGTGGGGGACGGGCGATCGGCGACGATCAAGGACGTGGCGGCCGCGGCGGGCGTCGGCATCGCCACGGTGTCCCGGGTGTTCTCCGGCGGCTCGGTCAGCGCGGCGACCCGCGAGCGGGTGCTGGCCGCGGCCGCCGAGCTGGACTACCGGCCGAGCGCCCTCGGCCGCGGCCTCAAGCTGCGCCGCAGCGGCGGCATCGGCCTCGTGCTGCCCGGCGTCACCGACCCCTTCCACGCCGAGCTGGTCGCCGGCGTGCTGGCCAG
>NZ_JBEYYT010000746.1:0-2850 GCF_040645715.1 Spirillospora sp. NPDC046719
GGCGGCGCGCCCCCCCCCCCGGCGGGCCCGCCCCCGCCCGCCCGCCCGGCGCCCGCGCCGCCCCCTCCACGCGCCCCGGGCCCGCTCACCCGCGGGGCGGCGGGCCCGCCCCCCGGCGCTCCCCGTCCCGGAGGCCCGGGGCGGGGACGCCGCGTCAGCGGGCCAGGCGGATGAGGATGCGGCACACCTCGTCGATGATCTCGGCGGCGTCCGCCTCGCCCTCGGCCGTCGCGATCTCCCGTCCGGCCTCGCCGATCACGGTGGTCAGCACCAGGCTCAGCACCTCCCCGGCGCGGCCCGCCGGGGTGCCGGCCGTGCCGTGCAGCAGCTTGGTGTTCTGCGCGATCCAGTGCTGCGCCCGGCTGCGGCGCATCAGCGACGAGCCGGACGGCCCCTCGCCGCCGTGGAACAGCCGCGCCGCCTCCCGCCGCTCCCAGCACACCCGCAGGTAGGCGCGGGCGCCCGCGATGAACAGCGCGATCGGGTCGTCCTCGCCGGCCTTGCGGGCGGCGGACACGGCCCGCGCGGCGCTCCGCTCCTGCTCGTCGGTGAGCTCCTCCCACAGCGCCACGTACAGCCCGGCCTTGCCGCCGTAGTGGTGGTACAGGCTGCCGACGCTGATGCCGGACCGTTCGACGATCTCGGCGATGCCCGCGTCGGCGTAGCCGCGGTCGGCGAACACCCGCTGCGCCGCGGTCAGCAGCGCCTGCCGCGTGGCGTCCGCGCGCGCCCACTGCCGCCGGTCGGTGCCGGCCTCGCCCGCGCCGCCCGCCTGGCGCGCCCTGCTCGTGGTCATCCCCACATCGTGCCCGGATCGCGGCCCGGCCACCAGCACGCGCCGTCCGCGTCGCCTATCGGCCGCGGCTCAGTACCAGTGGTGCGCCGACCACCAGGACCACGCGCCGCACGGGTCGTGGTAGCGGGCCTTGATGTAGCCGAGGCCCCAGGCGATCTGCGTGGGGGAGCTGGTGCGCCAGTCGGCGCCCGCGCTGGCGAGCTTGGAGCCGGGCAGCGCCTGCGGGATGCCGTACGCGCCGCTGCCGGGGTTGACGGCCCGCTCGTTCCAGCCGCTCTCGTGGTTCCAGAGCGTCAGCAGCGACGACCAGCAGTTGCCCCAGCCCTTGGCCGCGTTCATCTTCTTGCCGTACGCCTTGTTCTCCGCGGCGCTCGGGTTGGACTTGGCGAGCCGCTCCTTCTCCTTCTCGGCCTTCAGCTTCGCGCGCGCCGCCGCGTCCTTCTTGGCCTGCTCCTTGAGCTTCTTCATGTACGCCTGGTGCTCCTTGTAGGCGCGCTCCTTGGCGGCCGCTATGGAGTCGGCGGTGATGGCGTCCATGTCGAAGCCCTGGAGGTGGGCGAGCATGTCGTTGGTCGACAGGCCGCTCGACGCGGCCTTCGGCGGCTCGGCCTCGCCGAGGACCTTGTTCCAGTCCACGAACACCACCCCGCCGGCGAGCACCGCGATGCCCGCCACGGTGATGGTGACGTTGTGGGTGAGCAGCTTCCAGGCGCGCCGCCGCTTTCCCGGGCCGAACTGCGCGGACGGCTCCCGTGCGTCCCCGGACGGGCCGTGCGGGCCGGAGGCGTCCGGCGGGGCGAGCGTGTCGAGCGCCTCGGGGGACGGCCGGGGCGCGGGGACCCGGGCGTCGTCCCGGCGGCCGCCGGCGCCCCGCTCCCGGGCCCGCCGCCGGCCGCCGCGCCGCTGCTCGGAGCGGGTGCGGGCGGGGGCGGAACCGGTGCGTCTGCGCGTGCCGTGACTCTGTGGCATAGGAGAAGACTGCCTTATCGCCCGGGTCTTGTGTTGTCGATGACGATGTACGCAGGCGATGTCACAGCCGGTTCACCGCGCCTCGCGGCGGGCTCCGCCCGTTCAGAGCTCCAGGTCGCCGGCCGCGAGCCGGGCCGGCTGGAGCGCCTCGAACAGGTCGCGGTGCATCCCGTCGAACGGCGCGAGCGCGCCGTCCGGGTCCTCCAGCGCGAGGTTCGCGGCGTTGACCTGCTCGCGTCCCGCCGCGGTGATCTGCACGAGGGTGGCGCGCCGGTCGTGGGGGTGCCGGGCGCGCTCGACGAGCCCGGCGGCCTCCAGCTGGTCCACGGTCAGCTTCACGGTCGTCGGATGCATCATCAGGATCCGGCCGAGGGTGCTGAGCCGGGCGTTGCCGTGCCCGATGAGCGCCAGCGTGGTCAGCAGGAAGTAGCCGGTGCGGCTCAGCCCGAACCGTTTCAGCTCGGTGTCCAGCGCCTTCTTGAGCATCTGGTGGAGCCGTTCGACCGAGCTGATCGCCATGAACGGCCACGGCCCGCCGGCCATGCCCTGTCCCGACCAGCGGTCCCTGATGCCGGTGACCAGCGGGTCCACGCCGTCCTCCCGGGCTCGTTCCGCGCCTCGTCGCGCCTCGATACGCACGCCCGAGATCGTAGCTTCGGACAAATCATGATGTAAGTACTCGCTTCTTAGAACTTCTTCCAATAGAGTGCTCCAGATCACAAGCGGGACGAGAGTGTCCGTGTGACCCTGGTGGTCCCGTGAGTGGTACCGGTCTCGACCGAGACCACAGGTGGCGCGGAACACCCCTAGGACACAGCGGCGCCCCCGTGGTAGAGCAGGGAACCGGAGTATCGGATGGGCGCCGACGTCCGAGAACGAAGGAGGCTGGGATGACCCTTCACGCACCCCCCGCGGGGGAGGGCACCGGCTGATGGCCCTGAGCCTGACGAAGGCCCCGGACCTGGCACGCAGACGGGTGGGGGGCGCGCGGGGCGGGCCCCGGGGGGGGTGAGGGGGGCGACCGGGGGGGGGGGGGCGCCCCCGGGGCCGGCCGCAGGGGGGGGGGGGGGTGGGGGAGGAGTGGT
>NZ_JBEYYT010000747.1:0-2846 GCF_040645715.1 Spirillospora sp. NPDC046719
GGTCGGGGGGAGGCGGGCGGCGCGGATCGCCGGGTAGAGGCCGGCGACGGCGCCGATGAGGAGGGTGGCGAGGACGCCTCCCGCCATCGCCCAGAGCGGGACGACCGTCGGCCAGCCCTGCACGACCGCGAACACCGCGGTGACGGCGGTGCCGAGGGCGACGCCGCCGACGCCACCGAGCCCCGCGAGCATCTGCGACTCGGTGAGGAACTGGAGCCGGACCTGGCCGCGGGTCGCGCCGAGCGAGCGGCGCAGCCCGATCTCGGCGCGGCGCTCCAGCACGGAGATCACCATGGTGTTGGCGACGCCGACGCCGCCGACCAGGAGCGCGACGCCGCCGAGGCCGAGCAGCAGCGCGGTGAACGTCGCGTTCGCGGCGTTCTGCGCGGCCAGCGCGTCGGAGGGGCGGCTGACCTCGACCTCGGTGGGCGACTGCGGGTTGGCGGTCGCGGCGAGCAGGTTCTGCGCCTTCTCCACCGCGTCCTTGCGGGCGCGGGCGTAGACGGTGGTGGGGTGGCCGTCGAAGCCGAGGTGGGCCGCGGCGGCGTCCCAGCCGACGAGGGCGGCGCTGTCCAGTTCCGGCGCGAGCTGGTTCGGGTTCAGGATCCCGACGACGGTGAACCACTGCGCGCCGAGCCAGACCTGGACGCCGGGCGTGGAGACGCCGAGCGCCTGCGCCGCGTCCGAGCCGATGACGACCGCGGGGTAGCGGGCCGTGCCGGCGTTGAGCCAGGTTCCGGCGGCCATCGTGAGGCCGATGGTGCGGGGCAGGTCCAGCCGGGCGGCGAGCACCGAGATGCCGCCGGTCTGGCCTGCGGGGATGTGGTCGTTGCGGTAGACGTCTGTGTCCTCCAGCTTGCCGGTGGCGGACGCCGACTCGACGTCGGGCATCCGCCCGACCATGCCGGTGGACTCCTCGGGCAGCTCGCTGTTGCCGCCGAACAGGTCCTTGCCGGGCGCCACGGTCAGCAGGTTCGTGCCGAGCCGGTCCAGGGTGGCCTGGAGCTGGGCGCGGCTGGACGTGGAGATGCCGACCACGGCGATCATGGCGGCGATGCCGATCGCGATCCCGAGGGCCGACAGGAACACGCGCAGCGGGCGGGCGCGGAGCCCGGCGGCGCCGACGCGCAGGACGTCGGGCGGGCTGAGGCGGGCCGGGACGTCGCCGCCTCGGCGGGGCGGTGCGGCGGCGGTCATCGCGCGGCCTCCAGTCCTGCGTCGTCGTGGACGATCCGCCCGTCGCGCATCCGCACCTGCCGGGGCAGCGACGCGGCGATGTCGCGGTCGTGGGTGATGACGACGACGGCGGTGCCGCCGCCGGCCAGCTCGCGCAGCAGGCCGAGGACGCCGGCGCCGGACGCCGAGTCCAGCGCGCCGGTCGGCTCGTCGGCGAGCAGGATCGCCGGTTCGCCGACGACGGCGCGGGCGATCGCGACCCGCTGCCGCTCGCCGCCGGACAGCTGGTGCGGCCGGTGGTCGAGGCGGTGCCCGAGGCCGACGCGCTCCAGCGCGAGGCGGGCCCGCCCGCGCCGCTGCGCGAGCGGCACGCCCCTGTACAGCAGGCCGTCGGCGACGTTGTCGAGCGCGGCGACCCCGGCCGCGAGGTGGAAGTGCTGGAAGACGAACCCGATGCGGCTCGCCCGCAGCGCGGACAGGCGGCGGTCGCTCATCGCGGACGCGTCCCGGCCCTCGACGAGCACGGTGCCGGCGCTCGGCCGGTCGAGCGTGCCGAGCAGGTGCAGCATCGTGGACTTGCCGGAGCCGGACGGCCCGGCGATCGCGACGAGCTCGCCCGCCCGCACGGTGACCGACACCCGGTCCAGCGCGGTGACGCCGCCGGGGTAGGTCTTGGTGACCTCGCGCAGTTCGACCACCGGTGTCACGCGGGGACCCCCACTTTCATGCCCTCGGCCAGCCCGGATCCGGAGACCTCGACCTTCCCGCCGGCGAACACGCCGGTCTCGACGGGGACCGTCCGGACCGTCCCGTTCTGGACGACCTGTACCGCGTAGCCGCCGTCGCCCTGCGCGAGGAGCGCGGCGACCGGCACGGCGAGGACGCCCGGGTGCCGGCCGGCGATCAGGTTCACGCCGACGGGCGCCTTGTCGTAGGAGCCGAGCGACCGCCGGCCGGTGACGGCGATGGTGAGGTGGACGGTGGTGGGGTCGTCGCCGTGCCCCTGCTCGGCGACCTTCCCAACGGAGGTGATGGTGCCCTGGGCGGTCCGGTCGTCGGGCAGGACGATCTCGACCTTGGCGCCCGCCCTGGCGAGCCGCTGGTACCGGACGTCGAGGTCGACGCCGACGACGCGGGTCGTGCCCGTGCAGGTGAGGACGGGTCCGCCGATCTTGTCGCCGACCTGCGCCTTGTGGTCGGCGACGCGGATCCGGCCGGCCGCGATCACCACGGACCCCGGCGCGACCTTCCCGGTCTCGTCGACGCCGAGATCGTCCTGCCAGCGCTTGACGGCGTCCGCGGTGGCGGAGCTGTAGGTCTTGTCGACGGTGAACCCGGTGTAGCCGAGTGCGGCGAGGTTCCGCTCGAACTGGAGGACGTCGGCGCCCTTCGTCCCGTCGGAGAGGGTCCGGTAGAGGGGCAGCTTCCCGTACAGCAGCGGCACGGGCTCGTTGTCGACCTTGTACACCGGCCGGCCGCGCGTGACCACGGCCCCTTCCCCGGCCAGCCAGGTCAGTGTGCCGCGCCCCTGGGCGGACACGGTGCGGGAGGAGCCGTAGCCGAGCGTCCCGTCCACCTTCTGGGTCTCCACGAGCGTGGTGCGCTCGACCGCCGCCGTCGCGGGCGGCAGCGCGCCGTGCCGGGCGGACGGGCCGTCGCCGCCGCCCAGC
>NZ_JBEYYT010000748.1:0-2812 GCF_040645715.1 Spirillospora sp. NPDC046719
GCCGCCGCGCCGCTCGTCCGGCTGGCGCGCGGCCGCCCGGACCGGCTCGTCGCGGCGGCGGCCGGCGTCGGCGTCGCCGGATTCGCCGTGCTGTGGACGGCGCCGGCGCCCTTCGCCGTCGCCGGGCTGCTCGTCGTGGGCCTCGGCGTGGCGCTGCTGTACCCGGTCATCCTGGGACAGGCGCTCGCGGCGTGGCCGTCCCAGCCCGCCCGCGCCTCCGCCCGCTGCGCGCTGGCGTCCGGGGTCGCGATCGGCACGGCCCCGCTCGTCCTCGGCGCGCTCGCCGACCTCACCACGCTCCGCGCGGCCGTGTTCGTCGCGCCCGCCCTCCTGCTGGCCCTGCTCGCCCGCCGCGTCCGGCGAACCTGCTGACTAGGTGCAGGCCGGACTCGCCGCACATCCGGCGCTTTCCCCGGCGCCTTCACCGCCGACCTGCCCACCACCGCCGCGGGCGCCGCCCTGGACACGGCCGCCCGCGAGTGGCTGTGCTCGGACGACCCCGCCGACCGCGCCGCACGCATCGACAGGGTGTTCGCCCTGTGAGCGCCCTGTCTGTGGGCAGGCGTCCGCCGGAGTTCGCCGATAGCGCGGACGTCGGGGCGCCCAGTGGATGATCAACCCGGTCGGTCGCCGGGCGCGGCATCGGGTCGTGCGGTGAGGCTTGCGGCGAGGGCGTCCAGGCCCGCCTTGATCCGGTCGAGCGGCATGCCGCGCATCCGGCGCTGGTGAAGGAACAGGTTCGCGGCGAGGGGGGCGAGGAGGGCGTCGGCCAGGTAGGCGGCGTCGGCGTCCGGGCGGATCTCGTGGAGCAGCATCGCCAGGTGCCGGTGGTAGAGGCCGTACGAACCGTCGCGGAAGCGGGCGTCGGGCGGGTCGGACTCGGCCATCAGCAGCAGGTCGGCCTGGGCCTCGGTGCGGTCGGCCAAGGCGTGCAGGAAGGCGCGGACGCGCTGGGAGGGCGCGGCGCCCGGGCCGAGCGGCGGAGGGCCCGTGATGAAGGCGGCCTGGAAGTCGCGCTCGCGGTCGTCGATCACGGCGTAGACGAGGCGGGCCCGGTCGCCGAACCGGCGGTAGACCGTGCCGACGCCGACCCCGGCGGCCCGCGCGACCTCGTCCATGGAGACGGCCTCGGCCCCACGGGTGGCGATCACCTCCGCGGCGGCGCGCAGGATGCGGCGGCGGTTGTGCGCGGCGTCCGCGCGCTCGGCGGGCGGACGCCCGACCACGGGCAGCTCCCGCATCCAGCCCCCTCTCGGCACGGCTCACCAGCGTAACGGGTTGATATCCGGAGAAATCTCCGGTTAAGCTCCCTAAGCGGAATTTTCTCCGATTAGTGGCGAGGAGTCGGGATGACGACGGATCTGACGGGCCCGGACGAGGACCGTGTCACCGGTGCGGCGATCGCCGTGGACGGGGGGTACGCGGCCTGATGGCCTGGATCTTCTTGCTGATCGCGGGGGCGACGGAGCTGGTGTGGGCGACGGCGCTGAAGTACTCGGACGGCCTGACGCGCCTGTGGCCGACCGTCATCGGACTCTCGGTGGCGCTGCTCAGTGTCGTCGTGCTGTCGCTGTCGCTTCGGACGCTGCCGGTCGGGACGGCGTATGCGGTGTTCGTCGGCCTCGGGGCCCTCGGCGTCGCGCTCGCCGGCATGGTCGCGTTCGGCGAGAGCACGTCGCCGGCCCGGCTGGCGTTCCTCGCTCTGATCGTCATCGGCGTGATCGGCCTGCAGGTACTGGAGAGCTCTTAGAGGGCGCTTGGCCCCCTAAAGGTGCTGAATGTGGTTGTTGCTGTCGAGGTCGGTTGATGCCGAGTGGGTGCGCAGGAGTTGATGGTGTTCGTTGGGGCGTGAGGAGTCGCGGGCGAGCCTGCTTTGTGGCTGTTCTTATGCCTCGTCCCAAGGTGGGGGCATGTTCGGTCTTGGAGCCGGTGACGGTGAGGTGTCGACTGTCTTGCCTGGCCGCTGCGTCTGTGGCCGGAGGCGTCGGCGCGTCGTTAAGCCGTTGTCATGGGCCCTCGAACGCCGCTATCCCAGCGTCATGTCTGACGCCTGCTGGTAGCTGATCGAACCCACGTTGGCCGCCTGGCGTGACCGGTGCCGCGCCGGGACCCCTGGACATCGGCCCGTGCACGCGAACACGACCTGCGCACCATCATGGACGCCATCCTCTACGTCGACCGCGGGCTGCTGCACCGCCTGGTGCGCGTCCGGGCACGCTGGCCAGGTCGATCAGCAGTGGCCCGTCCCCGCCATAGGCCACCGAGATGTCCGCCAGGACGGCGACCTGCTGTGCCGGGCCGCCGTCAGGGACGACCGCCGGTACGTTCCCGCTGTGCAGGGAATTCCAGGCGGGGCCTTCGACCAGGCGGAGCCGTACGTCGCCGTCGACGACGAGCGCATCACCTTCTCGGCGACCTCGGATCTCATTGAGCAGCCCGCTCCATAATGGCGCGCCGTCCCTGAAGCAGGTGGACGCCAAAAGCACTTCGCCGCGGCGCGGGCTGGGGAAGGGTGGGAAAGGCCATGGTTCTCCTCCGGAAAAGCCGTTGTCGTGGTGACGGTTCCGGCCATGGTGGTGCATCGGTAGGACACTTTGCCCTCAAGGCCGTCGCCGTCGGCGGCGGGCCGGGCGCCCCAGTCCTGGCAGTTCGCAGCCGCTCCGTCGAGGCGTGCCAACGGATGGGGGAGCAGCACATCCGATGTCCCGTCGTGCCCATGGCGGCGGTGAGTTCCGGCGTCGATGCCTGAGAGGTCGTCTCCACTGGATCGGGCGGGTGTGGAGATGGGCGAGGCGCCCGCGACAGGCGTGAC
>NZ_JBEYYT010000749.1:0-2799 GCF_040645715.1 Spirillospora sp. NPDC046719
GCTGCCGTGCTGGCAAAGAGTTACAAAGTATCGTGATAGTCGAATGGCATGGGAAGGCCGACCGTAGACGGTGAGAGTCCGGTAGACGAAATTGCGATGCCTCTTGGGTGTGTTCCCGAGTAGCACGGGGCCCGTGAAATCCCGTGTGAATCTGCCACGACCACGTGGTAAGGCTGAATACTTCCTGGTGACCGATAGCGGATCAGTACCGTGAGGGAATGGTGAAAAGTGCCCCGGTGAGGGGTCGTGAAATAGTACCTGAAACCGTGTGCCTACAAGCCGTCAGAGCCTCCTTCAGGGTTTTCGGATTCTGATTGGTGATGGCGTGCCTTTTGAAGAATGAGCCTGCGAGTTATGGTGTGTGGCGAGGTTAACCGGTGGCGGGTAGCCGTAGCGAAAGCGAGTCTGAATAGGGCGTTTGAGTCGCATGCTGTAGACCCGAAGCGGGGTGATCTAGCCATGGGCAGGGTGAAGCGCCGGTAAGACGGTGTGGAGGCCCGAACCCACCAGGGTTGAAAACCTGGGGGATGACCTGTGGTTAGGGGTGAAAGGCCAATCAAACTCCGTGATAGCTGGTTCTCCCCGAAATGCATTTAGGTGCAGCGTCGCGTGTTTCTTGCCGGAGGTAGAGCTACTGGATGGCTGATGGGCCCTACCAGGTTACTGACGTCAGCCAAACTCCGAATGCCGGTAAGTGAGAGCGTGGCAGTGAGACTGCGGGGGATAAGCTTCGTAGTCGAGAGGGAAACAGCCCAGATCATCGGCTAAGGCCCCTAAGCGTGTGCTAAGTGGGAAAGGATGTGGAGTTGCCGTGACAACCAGGAGGTTGGCTTAGAAGCAGCCACCCTTGAAAGAGTGCGTAATAGCTCACTGGTCAAGTGATTCCGCGCCGACAATGTAGCGGGGCTCAAGCACACCGCCGAAGCCGTGGCATTTCAGCTTTTGCTGGGATGGGTAGGGGAGCGTCCTGCAGCCGGTGAAGCCGCCGAGTGATCGAGTGGTGGAGGCTGTGGGAGTGAGAATGCAGGCATGAGTAGCGAATGGAGAGTGAGAAACTCTCCCGCCGGATGACCAAGGGTTCCTGGGGCAGGCTAATCCGCCCAGGGTAAGTCGGGACCTAAGGCGAGGCCGACAGGCGTAGTCGATGGACAACGGGTTGATATTCCCGTACCCGCTGGTATGCGCCAACGCTGAATCCTCTGATGCTAACCACCCGAACCTGGTTACGAGCCTTCGGGCTTGTTTCTGTGGGGAGCGTGGGGCCCGAGGGGGTAGTAGGTGAGTGATGGGGTGACGCAGGAGGGTAGCTCAGCCCAGGCGATGGTTGTCCTGGGGTAAGCATGTAGCCCGTGCCATAGGTAAATCCGTGGCGCATTGAGGGTGAGATGTGATGCCGAGCCGTTTTAGGTGAAGTGAGTGATCCCATGCTGCCGAGAAAAGCCTCTAGCGAGTGTACCGGCGGCCCGTACCCTAAACCGACTCAGGTGGTCAGGTAGAGAATACCAAGGCGATCGGGTGAACTGTGGTTAAGGAACTCGGCAAATTGCCCCCGTAACTTTGGGAGAAGGGGGACCATGCTTGGTGACGGCACTTGCTGCCTGAGCTGGGTGTGGTCGCAGAGGCCAGGGGGAAGCGACTGTTTACTAAAAACACAGGTCCGTGCGAAGTCGTAAGACGCTGTATACGGACTGACGCCTGCCCGGTGCCGGAACGTTAAGAGGACCGGTTAGAGGTTTCGACCTCGAAGCTGAGAATCTAAGCGCCGGTAAACGGCGGTGGTAACTATAACCATCCTAAGGTAGCGAAATTCCTTGTCGGGTAAGTTCCGACCTGCACGAATGGCGTAACGACTTCCCCGCTGTCTCAACCACAGGCCCGGTGAAATTGCAGTACGAGTAAAGATGCTCGTTTCGCGCAGCAGGACGGAAAGACCCCGGGACCTTCACTACAGCTTGGCATTGGCGTTTGGAACGGTTTGTGTAGGATAGGTGGGAGACTGTGAAGCCCGCACGCCAGTGTGGGTGGAGTCATTGGTGAAATACCACTCTGGTCGTTTTGAGCGTCTAACCCGCGCCCGTGTATCCGGGTGGGGGACAGTGCCTGGTGGGTAGTTTAACTGGGGCGGTTGCCTCCCAAAGAGTAACGGAGGCGCCCAAAGGTTCCCTCAGCCTGGTTGGCAATCAGGTGGCGAGTGCAAGGGCACAAGGGAGCTTGACTGTGAGACGGACGTGTCGAGCAGGTGCGAAAGCAGGGCCTAGTGATCCGGCACCTACGTGTGGAAGTGGTGTCGCTCAACGGCTAAAAGGTACCCCGGGGATAACAGGCTGATCTTCCCCAAGAGTCCATATCGACGGGATGGTTTGGCACCTCGATGTCGGCTCGTCGCATCCTGGGGCTGGAGTAGGTCCCAAGGGTTGGGCTGTTCGCCCATTAAAGCGGCACGCGAGCTGGGTTTAGAACGTCGCGAGACAGTTCGGTCCCTATCCGCTGCGCGCGTAGGAGAATTGAGAGGGTCTGTCCCTAGTACGAGAGGACCGGGACGGACGAACCTCTGGTGTGCCAGTTGTCCCGCCAGGGGCACGGCTGGTTGGCTACGTTCGGTCGGGATAACCGCTGAAAGCATCTAAGCGGGAAGCCTTCCTCGAGATGAGTTCTCCCTCCCCTCTTCGGAGGGGGTAAGGCTCCCAATAGACGATTGGGTTGATAGGCCGGGTATGGAAGCGCGGTAACGTGTGGAGTTGACCGGTACTAATAGGCCGAGTGGCTTGAACACACTGAACGTTCAATTCGAATCGCTGT
>NZ_JBEYYT010000750.1:0-2794 GCF_040645715.1 Spirillospora sp. NPDC046719
GCGCCGGGCCGCGCATCGCGACGCGGCCGCCGGCCCCGCCCCGTCCTGTCGCCACGGGGGCCGCGCCGCCGCTACAGGCAATGGCCAAGGCTCCGCTCGACGCGGGCAAGTACATCGGCACCCAGCTCACCGGCCAGCGCCGTCATCTCTGCCCGCTCAGCCAGGGCGAGGGGCCGGTCTTCTTCCGCCAGCCAGTCCGCAACCGATTCGATCGCAAGGCCGTACTCAGCATGCGCAAGGAACTCCGTGCCCCAGCGGAGTTGGTCATCAGTCAGCCGATCCGCCACCAGACGCAACAGCGCCGCCATGCGCGTCTCCCATGCACGGACGGCGATGTAGTCCTCATGCCTGCGGTACAAGCCCATGAGGCATCCCTATCGGCATCACGCGCCACCGCCAAGTGGCTGAGGTGCGCCGTCGATTGGGCTGGAAGGGGGCGGGGCTCCCCCGACCCCGAGCTGTTGAGGATGGCGGCAGCCGGAACCTGTCAAGGGCGCCCTTCGGGCGTCACTGCGTGATAAGTGCAGGTCTCGTCGGGCCTGAGGGAGGAAGGTGGGGGAAGAGCAGCGGCTACGCCGCACGCCCACGGCCGCCACGGGGAGCACTGTCCGGGCCGGTGCAGGCAGGTGCGAGGTGCCAGGTGTGGGCGTGCCATACGCGTGCCATTAGGTTGCGGCAGGTGGGGAGACGGGCCGTCCGGGAGCGTGCTCCGACGCAGGTCATGGCCGGTTTTCGGGTGATCACGAGTCCTTACAATCACTTTGTCACTCGAATGAGGAAGGGCCATGTTCCACGACTGTGGAACATGGCCCTGATCTTGGTGGGCGCGGACGGGTTCCAATCGCCGACTCCTCGCTGTGACGAAGAGTTCCCGCGGGTAGGGGTTGGGGCTGAGTAGTGCCTCGCACGCTTGGAGAACTGGCAGGGCGCGTAGGGCCCGTGCTTTCGAATTTGCGTTGGAGTGCACTCCAGCTCCTAGTTTTCGGAAGCGTGCGATACATCAAACTCGGAACGACCGGGCTGGAAGTCTCCGCCATCACCCTCGGCTGCATGAGCTTCGGCGAGCCGGGCCGGGGCGGCGAGCCCTGGTCGCTGGGCGCGGACGCCAGCCGGGACATCATCAAGCAGGCCCTCGAGAGCGGCGTCAACTTCCTCGACACGGCCAACGGGTACAGCGCCGGAAGCAGCGAGGAGATCGTCGGTCAGGCGGTCAAGGACTTCGCCCGGCGCGAGGAGATCGTTCTCGCCGCCAAGGTCTGGATGCGGATGCGCCCCGGCCCGAACGGCGCCGGGCTGTCCCGCAAGGCGATCTTCGCCGAGCTCGACGCCTCCCTGAAGCGGCTGGGGACCGACTACATCGACCTGTACCAGATCCACCGCTGGGACTACGACACCCCGATCGAGGAAACCCTGCAGGCGCTGCACGACGCGGTCAAGTCCGGGAAGGTCCGCTACATCGGAGCCTCTTCCATGCACGCCTGGCAGTTCGCCAAGGCGCTGTTCCTGGCCGACCTGAACGGCTGGACCCGGTTCGTGTCGATGCAGGACCACTACAACCTCATCCACCGAGAGGCAGAGCGGGAGATGTTCCCGCTCTGCGCCGACCAGGGCATCGGCGTGATCCCGTGGAGCCCGCTGGCGCGGGGCAGGCTGACGCGGGGCCGGGACACCGCCACGGCGCGAGCCGAGACCGACCCGGGGGGCAAGATCCTCTATCGCGACGAGGACCAGGCCGTGGCCGAGCGCGTCCAGGAGATCGCGGGCAAGCGGGGTCTGTCCCCGGCGCAGGTCGCCCTGGCCTGGGTCATGCGCAACCCGGTGGTGACCTCGCCGATCGTGGGGGTCACCAAGCCGGCCCAGCTGGCCGACGCGGTCGCCGCGGTG
Organism: Spirillospora sp. NPDC046719; assembly: GCF_040645715.1. Lineage (NCBI taxonomy): Bacteria > Bacillati > Actinomycetota > Actinomycetes > Streptosporangiales > Thermomonosporaceae > Spirillospora > Spirillospora sp. NPDC046719. Next base: position 1,885 of record NZ_JBEYYT010000750.1, read on the forward strand.
GACGTCGAACTCGACGACGACGAGGCCGCCTACCTGGAGGAGCCCTACCAGCCGCACGAGGCCGCCTACCTGCAGGAGTCCTTCTACAAGCGGCAGCCTGTGGCGGGCTCCCGGTAGTCCGGCTACCGCCGGGCCCGCCCACCAGGACCCGTTTTCCGGTCGTGGAAACGGGGTCTCCGCCATTAGCGCGCCATCCGTGGCGGTGGTCGGGTGGCGCAACCCGATGGCCGGACGAGGCCAGGCGCCTTTGCCTCGGCGGGCCATTGCGGCAGGTGGCGGGGTTCCGGCGGCGATAAACACCCTCCGTAATCGCCTTCCGATACTCTCCGTTATCGAATGTGTGCGGACAGCTATGGATACTCCGCGTATTTCCAGCGACACTCAACGTGTTCGAGATTCTCGGCTCCCCACCGTCTCGCGAAGCGGGTGCGGGCGGTGCGGGAGATCAACATAGAAGGAGAGCACATGCCGTCCCTGAAGACGACCTCCGTGGCCCTGGCCGTGGCCGCGGCGGCGACCTGCCTGGCGTCCGCCGGCGTCGCCAGTGCGCAGAGCACCGACGCAAGCCGGTCCCCGGCGCGGGTCGCCGAGCTCCCGGCGGGCTACCAGATCGTGTCCCTCCCGAACGCCAACGTCCCCAACTTCCAGCGACGGACCCTCTACTGCCCCGGGACCAAGCACGTTCTCGGGGGAGGCGCCGAGGCCCAGGGCAACGGCGCCATCCTCGTCGGGTCGTTCCCGACGCAGGACGGGCGCGGCTGGATCGCGCTCGGCCGGCAGATCGGCTACAACGACGTCGGCATCAGCGTCTACGCGATCTGCGCCGACTGACCGTCCCGTCCCTTCCGCCCGGGCCGGGCGCGGGCGCGCGGGGGGCCCCCCCCCCTTCTGGCCCACAACCCCAGGAGTG
>NZ_JBEYYT010000751.1:0-2793 GCF_040645715.1 Spirillospora sp. NPDC046719
GCGCGACCTCGCGCCGGGCGTCGCGTCACACCCAGTCGGGGACGGCCGCGCCCGGCCGCGACAGCAGCGCCCCGGCCGCGCTCTCCTCGGCGGCGGTGACGGGCGCGTCGCGGCGGCACAGCGCCAGCAGCGCCGCGGCGCCCTCCAGCACCGCCGGGTCGGACGGCGCCGCGCCGTCGAGCAGCGCGTGCTCGCCGAGCGCGTCGAGGGCGGGGAAGTCGGCGTCGCGCCAGCACGCCGCGACGGTCCGCGCGAAGCGGGACGCGCCGCCCGCGCCGGCGAGGCCGCCGTGCAGGTCGACGGCCAGCGCGTGCGACGCGTGGTGCCGCACCGCGCTCCACACGTCCGGGGTGGTGCCGACGAGCCGCTGCGCGGCGCCGTCGGGGTCGGCGGTGTAGGTGACGAACGACAGCCGCTCCGCCGCCGCGACCGGCAGCGAGTACGACACCACCGCGATCCAGCGGGCGATCAGCTCGACGTCGGCGGCGACCAGCACGATCCGGCCGTGCCCCCGGCCGAGGACGCCGGCGACCGCGTCCACCAGCCGCGCGAGGGTCCCGTACGCGTCGGGCGGCCCGGACCCCGCGAGCCACTCCGCGAGCGACTCGGGGTCGAGCGCGGCGCCCGGCGCGAGGTCGTCCAGCTCGCCGAGGTCGCCGTCGCCGGGCAGCGGCGTCCAGATCGGCGCGTGCCACAGCTCGGCGGGGCGCAGCCCCTCCAGCTCGTCGGGGTCGGCCACCACCGCGTGCGCGAAGAAGTTGCCGTACCGGCCGGAGTAGTCGCGGCCCAGGTAGCGGCAGCGCAGCAGCAGCGGGCGCCCGTCCACCCGGTCGTACAACAGCGAGACGGGGAACCGGTCCAGCTCGGCGTCGTCGGGGGACAGCGGCGCGTCCGGCGGCGGCCGGTACGACAGGTACGGCGTGACCGCCGCCCGCACCCCGTCGGGCAGGCCCGGCGTCTCCGCGACGAACTGGAACCCGGCCCGGCCGGTGGGCCCGCGCCGCGCGGAGGTGTAGTGCAGCTGCCACGCCACCGTCACGAACCTCCGGGGCGGACGCCGTCGAGCATCCCGAACCGGTACAGCAGCCACAGCAGCGGGTCCTCGGCGCGGTGCGGGCGGACGCCGCCCGCGCCGACCCGGCCGTCCTCGGGGACGCCGCCGAGCGCCGACAGCCCGAACAGTGCGTGCTCGGCGTACTGCTGCCCGAGGTAGGTGTCGAGCTGGCCCGCCTGCCACTCGTGCAGCAGCGCCCGGACCTGCTCGTCCACCGCGTCGCGGTCGTCGAGGTCGAGCACGCCCGCGCCGGACCGGGACCGGCGCAGCGCCGACTGCCACAGCAGGTCCGGGCGCAGCGCGTCGATCTTGGTGAGGGCGACCGCGACCGGTACCGGCAGCGGCTCGCCGGGACGGGTGCCGTGCCGCTGCCGCAGCGCGTCGGTGACCCGCGCGATGATGTCCAGCGGCTCACCGCCGGAGTCGTCGCCGGAGCCGCGCGGATCCGGGACGGTGTCGGAGATCCCCGCCCGCGCGCCCGGCAGCTCCAGCGGATCGACCAGGAAGATGATCGCGTCCGCCGCCTCCAGGTAGCGCAGGTGCAGGTCGGTCGCCTCGCGGCTGCGCAGGTCCTCGCCGGCGGTGTCGAACAGCACCAGCGCGAGGGAGTCGTTGCGCGGGCGGGCGAACCGGCCCTGCCGGAACCGGCCGGCCCGCGTCCGGGTCAGCAGGTAGACGAGGGGCTCGCGCGGGCCCGTCGCGGCGCTCGCGGTCGTCGGCAGCAGCCGCCGCTCCTCCAGCAGCGGCCGCGCGAAGTCGCGCTTGTAGCGCTCGATGGTCCGGTCGTCGCACGCGACGAGCGAGGAGTCCAGCTCCGTGCCGACCCGGTTCATCAGCTCGTGCAGCAGCACCGCTATGTAGGTGCTCTTGCCGGCGTTCTTCGCGCCGACCAGCGCGACGATCCGGCCGGGGGAGTCGCAGTACGCCGACGGCAGCGGGTTGTGGCACTCCGGGCACGCCCGGTTCCCCGTCGGGACGCCGCACTCGGGGCAGTCGGCGCGCCCCTTACGTCCCGGCGCGGCGAACACCGGCGGCAGCGACGCGCCGGCCGTCGACCCCGTGTAGGCGGCCAGCTTCTCGTCGAGGACGGGCGCGCAGCCCTGCCGCCGCCCCGCCTGCCCGCGGCAGCGGAACAGGATCCGCTGCGGCGGGACGGACGCGAAGCAGTACGGGCAGGTGACGCCGTGCCGGGGGAAGAGCCGCGCGGGCGCGCCCGGCAGCCGGGCGAGGGGTCTGGTCATCACGGGACCTGGAGTCGGCGGATCGGGGGATCGGTGAGTTCGATGACATCATCATCGGCGAAGCAGCGCAGCCAGTACGGCGCGGACGCGTCCGGGACGGCCACGGACAGCTCGCCGGGCACCGGCACCTGCTCCCATGTGCCGAGCGTCTCGCCGTCGGCCGCCCGGTGCGGCATGACCCGGCCGCGCCGCAGCACCAGCGACAGCCGCGCCACCCGCAGCGGCCGCGAGCAGGTGAGCCGCAGCGTCAGCGACCGCCGCCACGGCGGCCCCGACCGCTCCAGGTCGTAGCGGACGACGGCGCGCGCCCCGACCTCGGCGGTCACCGGCGGGCCGGTCACCCGCGTCCCGCCGACGGTGCCGGCCGCCGCCACGGCCAGCTCGACGGGCTCGTCCTCGGGGACGGGCAGCCGGACGCCGCCCTGGGTGTCGTACGCGGCGCGGGTGACCGTCGCGCGCCGCTCCTCGTCCGGGTTGGCGGAGCGGCGCGCGTCGTGG
>NZ_JBEYYT010000752.1:0-2782 GCF_040645715.1 Spirillospora sp. NPDC046719
GCGCGCCCGCTTGGACGCGGCGAGCCGCAGGTAGTTTCGCTCGCGGATCGCGGCGCGGTAGTGCTCGACGGTCGCCTTCGCCACGGCCGGACGCGCAGGTCAGGGCGCCGCCGGGGGCGGGCCGCGCGGCGTCCGCCGCCGCTTGAGCGACTCGTCCACGCTGGCGAGCACGATCGGCACGATCACGCTCAGCCAGAAGTCGCGCCACCCCCAGGCGCCCAGCGCGACGCCGAACGCGCTGGACACGCAGACGAAGCCGAGCACCAGCCTCGACCAGTGCCGCCGCACCAGCGCCACCGGGTCGGCGAACCGGCGGTGCGGGAGCAGCGCCGCCACCGGGCGCTCGCGCGCGTGGGCGCGCTGCACGACCGTCGCGTCCGGGAACCAGTGCAGCACGTCCGCGCCTCCGGCGAGCGGGACGCGGGTGAGCGCGATCAGCGTCTCCAGCCGCCACCACAGCGTCCACAGCGACGTGCGGCCGCCGCCCGGCGGCCCGTTGCGGCGGGGGTCGGTGACCTCGCCGCGCGCCAGCGTCCGGAACGCGCGGGCGACCGTCGGCCCGTGCGGGCCGCGCGGGTCCCGCAGCAGCGCCGTCAGCGCGATCGGCAGGCCGTAGTGCCACAGGGCCAGCCGCCACACCGGCCGCGATCCGAGGCCGTGCGGGGACACCTCGTAGGTCTCGATCCAGGTGTGGTCGTCGTCGGGGTCGAGGTGGGCGAGCAGCCAGTCGTAGGCGTCCAGCAGCCGCTCGGTCCGCAGGCCCGGCCGCGCCTCCGCCAGCGTCACCAGGACGAACGCGGTGTGCGTCACGGTCGGCGCGGCCGCCGGCACCGGTCCCCACGCGGGCCGGTACGCGGTCCGGTCGGCCGTCAGCCACTCCACGCCCCGGTCCACCGCCGCGTCGTACGGGTTGAGCTGGGAGAGCGCGCGCAGCGCCAGGCACGTCTGCCACACCCGGGACGCGGAGCCGTACAGCGAGCCCCAGCCTCCGTCGGGGTTCTGGTTGCGCAGCAGCCACCGGTAGGCGCGCCGCAGGTCCGGGGCGTCCTCGCGCAGGTCGCAGCGGGCGCGGGCGAGGAACCGGGCGATCCACCCCGTCGCCTCGACCACGGGCATGCCGAGGCTCGTGCCGGTCGCCCAGCCGCCGTCGCGCAGCGCGTCGGAGGAGGCGGCCTGCCGTTCGGCGAGGAACGCCAGGCCCTCGTCGAAGTGCTCGAACGGGCGGCCCGCCTCCACGAACGCCAGCAGCCCGAGCGCCGTCGCGGTCGTCCCGGGCTCGGGCCGGGCCAGCTCGTGGTACCAGCCGCCGCCGCTGCCGGGCGCGGGCGCATAGGTGTCGCGCAGGACGTCCAGGGACTCGTCGAGGCGGGCTTCGAGCACCGCCATGTCGATGACGGGAGCGGCGCGGGCGCCGGAGGGCGCGGTGGCGGGAGGGGCGGCGCGGGGCGCGGGTGCGGGGGGCTGTGGGGTCTGGTTCACGGTGTTGCCTTCTCTCCCCGTATGTGCCCGTTCGGCCATGTTTTGTACCCCTCGGGTGCCGGGTCTGTGGCCGTGGCCGCACAGATCGCCGGCGCGGCCCCGCGGGCACGCTGGAAGCGTCCGCCCGTGCGTCCCGTGTGCTTGGAGGAGGCGTTGGCCGAGCCGTCGGCCCAGCCCGGCCGCGAGTGCGTGCTGTGCCCGCCCCTCCGGTTCCGGATCAACGCCATGGCCGACCTGCCCGGCGAGGCGTCCGTCCTCGCCGGGGACCGCGACTTCCTGCTGATGCCGGACGTCGCGCCGCTCGCCGACGGGCACGTCCTCCTCGTCACGCGCGAGCACCGCCAGTGCGCGGGCGACTTCGACGAGCGGCTGTGGGACGGCGCCCTGCTCTGGCGCGACCGCGTCGCCCGCCTCTACCTGCACGCCTACGGGGCCGGCGACCTGCTGCTCTTCGAGCACGGGCCCGCGCGGTCACAGGGCGGCGGCGCGTGCATCGACCACGCGCACTGGCACTTCCTGCCGGGGACGCCCGGCGTCCGCGCCGTGGTGGAAGAGCAGGGCCTGCCGGGCGCCCCCGCCGGACACGCGGCGCTCCGGGCCCGCTTCCGCACCGGGCGCTCCTACCTGCTCATCGACGAGCGCGGCACGGCGACCGTCCATCCCGGCGACGGGGTGCGCGGCCAGTTCCTGCGCTGGGCCGTCGCCGCCGCCCTGGAAGGCGGACCCGCGCGTGAGACGGCCCTGGCGGGCGGGGCGTGGCGCTGGCAGCAGACGTTCGGGCTCCCCGAAAGCCGGCGGCGCTTCCTGCGGACCCTGCGGACGTTGCGGCCCGCGGCCTCCGCCCTCGACGGCCCGTCCCCGCTCGATCACCGCGACGACAGCCACCAGTAGAGCTCGCACGCCGCCAGCCGATCACCGAACCCCGCGCGCGCGTCCCCGTCGCGGTACCCGGTCCCGTACTCCATCGACAGCCCTTCCCGCTGGTAGGCCAGCACCCGCTCCAGCAGCGTCGGGCCGAAGCGCAGCAACCACAGAGGCCGCCCCGCGACCGCGCCGTCGAGCGCGCGCGCCAGCGCCCGCACCTCGTCCGTCCCGGCGGGCACCCCACGGCCGAGCAGCCGCGCCAGTGTCGGTGCCTCCGCGAACACCACGTCCGCCGCCGACAGGACCGGCAGCACGTCCGCCGCCGCGAGCCGCGCGTCGATGTCATGCGGGACCAGATCGAACGCCACCGCGGTGCCCGCCGCGCGCGCCGTCTCCGCGGCCGCGCGCAGCGCCGCCCGCGACACCGGCGACAGCAGCG
>NZ_JBEYYT010000753.1:0-2753 GCF_040645715.1 Spirillospora sp. NPDC046719
GGCCGCCGAGCGGCGGCGCCGCGCCCGGCTGCTGCACCTGCTGCTCGCCGACCCGCCCGCGGACGAGGCGCGGGTCGCGGCGCTGGCCGGGGAGGCCCGCTGGCCGCTGCCCGGGACGGTGGCGGTCGCGGTGGCGCGGCAGCGCCGCGAGAACGGCGTCCGGACGCCGCCGGCCCCGGCCGCCGACGGGCTGCTCTGCGACTTCGGGGCGCCGGAGCCGTGCCTGATCGTCCCGGACCCCGACGGCCCCGGCCGCCCCCGCCTCCCCGAGGCGCTGCTCCGGGACTGGGCGGTCGCGGTCGGCCCGGCGGTGCCGCTCGCGCGGGCGCGGGACTCGCTGCGGTGGGCGCGCGAGACCCTGTCGCTCGCGGCGCGCGGGGTGATCCCGGACGGCGGGCTGATCCGCAGCGCCGAGCACGTCCCCGCGCTGGTGATCGCGCGGGCGGGCGAGCTGATCGACGACGCCGCCGCGACCCGGCTGGCGCCGCTCAGCGCCGTCCCGCCGGCGCGCAGGGAGAGGCTCGCGGAGACGCTGCTGGCCCTGCTGGAGCACAACTTCAACGCGGCGGACGCCAGCCGCCGGCTGCGCGTCCACCCGCAGACCGTCCGCTACCGGCTGCGGCATCTGCAGGACCTCTTCGGGGACGACCTGCGGGACCCGCGGCGCTGCCTGGAGATGGAGCTGATCCTGCACGCCCGGCTCGTGAACCGCGGCGCCGCGCGCTGACGACCCGTTTTTTGTCAATCCAGTGACAAAAGGACCGCCGAATCGTTGCGCCGTGTGCATGGTGCGCGACGGAGAGCGGCGCCATAGTCGGGGACCCCATGCCCGGCGGTCCCCAGTGAGGTGATGCTCCCATGTCCGGTGACGCCTACGACTTCGACGTGATCGTCGTCGGGTCAGGGTTCGGCGGCAGCGTGTCGGCGCTGCGGCTGGCGGAGAAGGGGTACCGGGTCGCCGTGCTGGAGGCGGGGCGCCGCTTCGACGAGAGAACGCTGCCGAAGACGTCATGGCGGCTGCGCAAGTACGTGTGGGCGCCCCGGCTCGGGATGCGCGGCATCCAGCGCATCCACCTCGTCGGCGGGAAGGCGGGCGTGCTGGTCCTCGCGGGCGCGGGCGTCGGCGGGGGCTCGCTGGTGTACGCGAACACCCTGTACGTGCCGCCGGAGCCGTTCTTCAAGGACCGGCAGTGGGGCCACATCACCGACTGGCAGGACGAGCTGGAGCCGTTCTACCGGCAGGCGCAGAAGATGCTCGGCGTCACCGTCAACCCGCTCGTCACCCCGGCGGACGAGGCGATGAAGCGCGTCGCCGACCGGATGGGCGTGGGGGAGACCTACCATCCGACGCCGGTCGGCGTGTACTTCGGCGACAGGCCCGGCGAGGACCACGACGACCCGTTCTTCGGCGGCGCCGGACCCCGCCGGACGACCTGCACCGCGTGCGGCTCCTGCATGATCGGATGCCGGGTCGGCGCGAAGAACATGCTGACGAAGAACTACCTGTACCTGGCCGAGCAGGCCGGGGTGAAGGTGCTGGCCGACACGACCGTGACCGCGGTGACGCCCCTCGACGGCGGCGCCGCGGGCGACGGCGCCGCGGACGGCGGCGCCGGGAGCGGCGGCTACCGGGTCGAGATCGAGCGCACCGGGCCGCTGCTGAAGCGCCGCCGGGCGCTGACCGCCGAGCACGTCGTGTTCGCCGCCGGCACCTACGGCACGCAGCGGCTCCTGCACCGGATGCGCGCCGCCGGCCGGCTCCCGCACCTGTCGCCCCGGCTCGGCGAGCTGACCCGCACCAACTCCGAGGCGCTCCTCGGCGTCGAGCGGATGACGGTGTGGCACCGCAAGAAGGACGTCGACCACAGCACCGGCCTCGCCATCACCTCCTCGTTCCACCCCGACGAGAAGACCCACATCGAGCCGACCCGCTACGGCGCCGGCAACAACCTGATGGGGTTCATCCGGACGCTGCTGGTCGACGGCGGCGGCGCGCCGCGCTGGCTGAAGTTCCTCGGGCAGGCCGCCCGGCACCCGACGGTCATCCTGCGCGGCCTGTCGCTGAAGGACTGGGCGAAGCGCACCGTCATCGCGCTCGTCATGCAGACCGCCGACAACTCCATCACGGTCACCGAGAAGCGCGGCCTGCTGGGGCGCCGCCGCCTGTCCGCCGGGCTCGGCGAGGGCGAGCCGAACCCGACGTGGATCCCGGTCGCGCACAAGGCCGTCCGGATGCTCGCCGAGGAGCTCGACGCCACCCCCGGCGGGACCTGGTTCGACCTGTTCAACATCCCGACGACCGCACACTTCATCGGCGGCTGCGTCATCGGCGAGACGCCCGAGACCGGCGTCATCGACCCCTACCACCGCGTCCACGGCCACCCCGGCCTGCACATCGTGGACGGCTCGGCGGTCACCGCGAACCTCGGCGTCAACCCGTCGCTCACCATCACGGCGCAGGCGGAGCGGGCGATGGCGTTCTGGCCGAACCGCGGCGAGAAGGACCCCCGCCCCGAGCCCGGCGCCCCGTACCGGCGCGTCGAGCGCGTCGCGCCCCGCTCCCCGGCCGTCCCCGAGAACGCGCCCGCGGCCCTGCCCCTCGTCTGACGGCCGCGCCGGCTCGCGGCCGGGCCGCCGCAGCGCGGCCGTGCGGAACGGGAACGGCCGCGCGGAACGGGAACGGCCGCACGGAACGGGAACGGCCGCACCGAACAGGAACGGCCGCGCGGAACGGGAACGGCTGCGCGGAACGG
>NZ_JBEYYT010000754.1:0-2741 GCF_040645715.1 Spirillospora sp. NPDC046719
GCGCCGGCGGCGGGTTCCCGGGTGCGGGTTCGCCGGCGGCCCGGGAGGCCCGGGCGGGGTGCTCGCCGGTGCCGGCGCCGGGGCGGGCGCCCCGGACGCCGGCGCCGGGCCCGGCCCCGCAGGCGGCGCCGCTCCCGAAGGCCCCGGCGGCATCGAGGGCGCCGTCCCCGAAGGCACCGTCCCCGAAGGCGCCGTCCCCGAAGGCGGGGCGGACTGCGGCGCGAACGCCGGGGGCGCCGCCGGGGCGGGCGGCGGCGCCGAGGGCGGCGGGGCGATGGGCGGCGTCGCGACGTTGCCCGACTCCGCGGGCGACGGCGCCGTCACGCCGCCGAACAGCTCCCGGTAGACCTGTGCCGAGCGCGGGTTGGCACCGCATTCCCACACACCGTGCGGGCAGTAGTCCGTGATCGACTGGTAGGCCACGTTATGCGACATGATCCAGTCATGCATTCCCTGGATATATTCGGGGTTGTCGGAGTTGCGGAACAGGCCCCATTCCGGAAAGGAGATGGGCTTTCCGCGGACCGCGGCGAAGTCCGCCTGCGCCTTCATCCCGTACGGCTGGTCGATGTACTCCTGGAAGGACTCTCCGGGCGGCTGGTCATAGCTGTCGGAACCGATGACGTCCACCACGTCGTCACCGGGATAGCACTCCGTCCACGGAACCGCGTCATGGCCGCGGTTCGGCGCGAAATCGAACCGGAAACGCGCGCCGGGGACCGCGCGCATCGCCGCGACGATGCGCCGCCAGTACGTCTTCCACGCGTCCGGGGCCGGCGCGCAGCGGCCGTCGTAGACGTCGCCGTTCATCTCCCAGCCGAGGACGATCACCGAGTCGCCCGCGTTCAGCGACACCAGGTGCCGCGCGAGCGCCTGGTAGTGCCCGTCGAACGCGCCGGACGCGCCGCCGCGCAGCAGCGACGCCACCACGACCGGCGGCAGCCCCGCCTCGTTCGGCGTCATCATCGGCACGTTGACGACCAGCATCCGGCGCGGGTCGGCCTCCCGCCAGCGCGTCCACGGCTGCAGGATCTGCGGCGGGCCCTCGACGTCGTCCCAGGAGTCGCCCGGCAGGTAGGTGCGCCCGACGGTGACCGTCGAGCCGAGCCAGCGCTGGAACCGCTCCACCCGGGCGACGCCCTCCGCGCCCGAACCGAGAAATGCCCCCAACGGCACGTAATTGGCCGTTCTGTGCGCGGCCTGCGGCCGGAACCAGCCGACCAGCGTGGACGCCGCCAGTGCGACCAGGACGGCGGCGGCGAGCAATACCGGCGGGAACGGGAAGAACGCGGCACGCCTTTTTCGCGGCGTTTCCTGCGGCCGCCGCCCGGTCGAATGGATATTCGCAGCTCGCATGCGTATCGTATGCCCTCTGGCGGCCGCAGCGAACGAATCGGCCAAGCGGCCGATCACAAAATTTACCTTGAAAGGGAAGGCACGCCGTGCGCCAAGACCCGCCGCCGGAACCGGCCGGCTGACCCGGATGTTCCTCGACACCCGCACCCCGCCGGGACCGCTCCTGGACCCCGGGCTGCCCGTCCTGCTGCTGCGCACCGACCACAATTTCTTCCACCACGGAAGCCTCGGCGCGATCCGTTCGCTCGGCCGCGCCGGAGTGCCGGTGCACGCCATCCTGGAGGGCCGCGCCAGCCCGGTGTCCCGGTCCCGCTACCTGTACCGGAGCCATCCGTGGGGGCCGCCCGCCGAGCGCCCCGCCGAGCTGGCCGCGCACCTGCACCGGATCGCCGAGCGGATCGGCCGCCCGGCGCTGCTGCTGCCCGTCGACGACGCCGGCGCGCTGTTCGTCGCCGAGCACGCCGAGGCGCTCGCGTCCGCGTTCGTCTTCCCGCGCCAGGACCCGGACGTCCCGCGCCGCGTCGCGGACAAGTCGCAGCTCATCGCCGCGCTCCGGGAGCACGGCGTGCCGTGCCCGCAGAGCCGCACGCCGCGCAGCGCCGCCGACGTGGAGGACGCCGCCGCCGAGCTCGGCCTGCCGCTGATCGCCAAGTGGGCCCGGCCGTGGCGGCTGCCGCGGGGCATGCGCAGCACCACCGTCGCGCACACCCTGGACGAGGCGTACCGGCTGTTCGCGGCCGGGCTCCGGCGCGACCCGGACGGCGACGCCGGACCGCTGATCCTGCAGCGGCGCATCCCGAAGGCCGGCGGCGACTGGTTCTTCCACGGCTACTTCGACGCGTCCCTGGACTGCCTGTTCGCCGCGACGGGGCGCAAGCACCTCGCGCACCCGCCGCAGGCCGGCCACACGGTCGCCGGGGAGTGGACCCGCAACCCCGAGCTGGAGCGCCTCGCGGTGCGGACCGTCCGGACGCTCGGCTGCCGGGGCCCGGTCGACCTGGACTTCCGGTTCGACGCCGGGACCGGCGCCTACCACCTGCTGGACTTCAACCCGCGGGTCGGCGCGCAGTTCCGGCTGTTCACCGACCGGCGCGGGCTCGACCTCGTCCGCGTCCTGCACCTGGACCAGTCCGGGCGGGACGTCCCGCCGCCGCTTCCGGCGTTCGGCCGCCGGATGCTGGTGGAGAACCACTACCTGCGGCAGTCGCTCGGCCGGCCGCTGCTGCGCACGGGGACCCTCCGCCCGCTGCGCGAGGCCGACGAGCTGGCCTGGTACGCCGGCGACGACCTGCCGCCGTTCCTGGTCATGGGCGGGCAGAGCGTGCTTCGCGCCGCCGGGCGCGGGCGGGGGCGGGCGCCCGGCCCGGCCGGCCGCTGAGCCGGCC
>NZ_JBEYYT010000755.1:0-2740 GCF_040645715.1 Spirillospora sp. NPDC046719
GGCGCGGCGGCGCCTGGCCCGCCTGCCCGTACGGCTGACCGTGCGGCTGCCCGTGCGGCTGCCCGTGCGGCTGGCCATGTGCCTGCCCGTGTGCCTGTCCGGGCGCCTGCCCGCGGGCGCCGGTCTTCTTGCGGCGCCCCTTGAGCAGTTCGAGGGCGACCGGGATGAGCGACAGCGCGACGATCACCGCGACGGCCGGGAGCAGGTAGCGGTCCACGTTCGGGATCGAGGAGCCGAGCAGGTAGCCGCCCAGCACCAGGCCGAGGCTCCACACCAGCCCGCCGGCGATCTGCCAGACCGTGAACACCTTGGTCGGCACGTCCAGGGCGCCCGCCAGCGGGTTCAGGACGGTCCGGACGACCGGGACGAACCGGGCCAGCACGATGGCCTTGCCGTGCCCGTACCGGGCCAGGAACTCCTCCGCCCGCTGGACCCCCTCCAGCAGGTGCCGGTTGCGGCTGCGGGCGAGCAGCGCGCGCCCGCCCCGCCGGCCGATGATGAAGCCGGTCTGGGCGCCGGCCAAGGCGCCGAAGGCGGCGGCGGCGAGCACCGCCGGCAGCGACAGCCGGGTGTCGCCGTGCGAGCTCGCCGTGCACAGCAGGCCGGCGGTGAACAGCAGCGAGTCGCCCGGCAGGAAGAAGCCGATCAGCAGCCCGGTCTCGGCGAACATCACCACGGCGATGCCGATGGCGCCGAAGGCCGCCAGCAGCGACCCGGCGTCGAGCGGGTTCACCGCCGCGGGCAGTGCGCCGAAGGCGTCGATCATGGGATCCCCCGTGTTCAGGAGGGACCGGGCCCACGCCCGGTCCGGCGTCCCCGAAATCTACACGCTTGTAGACAGGGGTCGCGACCGCGTCGCACCTGATGATCATCGCACGGCGGGGCGGGCCGGCGGGCCGGAAGCGGGATCCCCGGCCCGATCCCCCGGCGTTCCGGTGCGGCCGCGGGCCGAGGGGCGCAGCCGCGCGCGGCCGGCCCGGCGCAGCGCGGGCAGCGCCGCCCGCGCGGGCCATCCGGCGGCCGCGACGCGCAGGGCGAGCTCGCCGGTCTCGGCGACGTAGGCCTCCAGCCGGTCGCCGGCGGCCCGGGTCAGCCGGGGCCGGACGGGCAGGACCAGCCCCCGGTGCGCGGTGCCGTCCGAGGTCAGCCGGACCTCGACGGTGCTCGCGCCCGCGCGGAGCCGCAGCCACAGCCCCCAGGTCCGGTCGGCGAGGCCGGTCGGCCGGATCACCGCGTCCGGGACGAACACCGCCTCCCAGGTGATCTCCCCGTCCAGGGCCCGGACGGTCGCCGGGACCGCGAACGCCCGGCCGTCCCGGTGCCGGTCGCGGATCTCCAGGACGCCGTCCAGGTCCGTCCCGCGCCCGAGGCGGCCGAGCGGGTTGGCGACCGTGCCGGACACCCGCAGCGCCCGGCCGGCGCGGCGCATCCCGGTGACCTCGCCGCCGAGGCGCAGCGCGCCCAGCGGGGCGGTCGCGATACCGAGGTCGGTGATGTCGAGGACGCGGCGGCCGAGCGCGGTGCCCAGGTGGGCGCCCGGCCAGTAGACCCGGCCGTCCCGCTCCACGGGCTCGATCGCCAGGACGGGCCGTCCGGCGCCGCGCGGCGCGTAGTCGGCGGCGGCCATCGCGGCGGCGGTGTCACCCTCCAGCACCATGAGCGCGGCGATCGCCGGGATCCGCCCGGCGTCGGCGAGGAGCGCCTCGTCCAGCTCGGCGAGGTAGCCGCGGGCCAGCTCGACGAACGCGTCCCGGTGCCCGGGCTCGCGGCCGCGCAGCTCGCGCAGGAGGCGCGGCAGCACCTCGCCGGCGAACCGGGCCTCCACCCGGCGCGCGAGGGCCTCCGCGCCCCGCGCGCGGAGCAGGGCGCCGGTCCGCCGGTGGATCTCCAGCCGGTCGGCGAAGTCGCCGAGATCGGTCCCCGCGACGTGTCTCCGGCCGGCGGACCGGTTGTGGACCCGGTCGGGCACCACCGCGATCGGCCGGGCGGCGGCGTACGCGGCGGCCGTGAACAGCAGGTCCGCGTGCCGCAGGCCGCCGGCGAACCGCAGGTCCTCCCGCTCCAGGAAGGCGCGCCGGTAGCACTTGTCGGCGGCCATCGCGTCGTCCAGCAGCTCCGGCGCGTCCGCGATCGACGGATGGAGCCGCCGCTCCCGGTACAGGCGGGGGTGCGCCGTCCGCTCCCCGTCGCGGGACACCCGGACGGAGCGCCCCGCGACGAGGTCGGCGCCCGCCTGCGCCGCGGCGGTCACCATGGTCTTGCAGGCGTGCGGATCGAGGGTGTCGCCGGCGTCGAGGAACATCACGTACCTGCCGCGCGCGTAGCGCAGGCCGAGGTTGCGGGCCCGGCCGTCGCCACCGGACCGCTCCTGCAGCGCGAACGCGCGCACTCGGTCCCGGGCCCCCGCGACCAGCCGGGCCGTCGCGCGCGCGCCGGGCGTGCCGCCCGCCTCGTCCACGATCACGACCTCGACGCCCGGCAGCGACTGCTCCAGCGCCGAGCGGACGGCGCGGTCGAGCCCGCGCGGGCCGCCGCGGGCGACCACGACGACGGTCACGTCCGGATCCGGCAGCACTCGGCCCACCTCCTCGTCCCGGTCGGATCACCGGCGGCCTTACAGGCCACTCGCCGGATGGTAAGAGGCCGAGGGTTATCGGAACGTAAGCGCCGCGACACCCCGCCGCGAACGCGCGGCGTCCGGACGGCGCGAGATCGGAAGAGCACACGAAAGAACTCCAGT
>NZ_JBEYYT010000756.1:0-2727 GCF_040645715.1 Spirillospora sp. NPDC046719
CCCGGCCCGGCTCGGGCCGGGCGACGTGCTGAAGGTCGGCGCGGTGGGGCTGCGGACGCGGCCGATGCGGGCGTTCCTGTCCGCGCTCGGCATCGCGATCGGGATCGCCGCGATGGTCGCGGTCGTCGGGGTGTCGTCCTCGTCGCGCGCCGACCTCGACCGCGCGCTCGCGGCGCTCGGCACCAACCTGCTCACGGTCACGCCCGGGAACACGCTGACCGGCGGGCAGGCCCAGCTCCCGCTGGAGGCCGAGGAGATGGTCGGGCGGATCCGGCCGGTCGAGCAGGTGTCGGCGATCGGGCTGCTGGACGGGGCGAAGGTGTACCGGAACGGGAAGGTCCCGAAGGCGCAGACCAACGGGATCGCCGCCTACGCGGCCCGCACGGACCTGCGCGCCGCGACCGGCGCGCGGCTGCGCAGCGGGGTGTGGCTGACCGCGGCGACGCAGGACTTCCCGGCGGTGGTGCTCGGCTCGTCCGCCGCGGACCGGCTCGGCATCGGGCACGCCGGGACGGACGTCCAGGTGCTGGTCGGCGGCAAGTGGTTCACTGTGGTCGGCATCCTCGAACCGGCGCCGCTCGCGCCGGAGCTGGACGCGGCGGCGCTGGTCGGCTGGCCGGCGGCGCAGGCGCGGCTGGGGTTCGACGGCCACGCGACCACGATCTACACCCGGTCGCGGGACGCGAGCGTCGAGCAGGTCCGGGAGGTGCTCGGCGCGACCGCGAACCCGGAGGCGCCGAACGAGGTGCAGGTGTCGCGGCCGTCGGACGCGCTCGCCGCGAAGAAGGCGGCGGGGGAGGCGTTCACCGGGCTGCTGCTCGGCGTCGGCGCGGTGGCGCTGCTGGTCGGCGGGGTCGGGGTGGCCAACACGATGGTCATCTCGGTGCTGGAGCGCCGGGCGGAGATCGGGTTGCGCCGCTCGCTCGGCGCGACCCGCGGCCAGATCCGTACCCAGTTCCTCGCGGAGTCGCTGCTGCTGTCGGCGCTCGGCGGGCTCGGCGGCGCCGCGATCGGCGCGCTCGTCACCGGCGGCTACGCCGCGTACCAGGGGTGGCCGATCGTGATCCCGGCCTGGGCGGTGCTCGGCGGCGTCGCCGCGACGCTGGTCATCGGCGCGGTCGCGGGCCTCTACCCGGCGATCCGGGCGTCCCGCCTGTCGCCCACGGAGGCGCTGGCGGCGCCCTGAGCAATTGACATAGTGAGCACTATCTGAATATGGTCCGCTATGTGGATAGCGACAGTGATGAGAAACCGAGGCGGCTGACCCGCGCCGAGGCGAAGGCGCGCACCCGGCGGCGCTTGCTGGACGCGGCGGCGCGCACGTTCGCCCGCAAGGGGTACGCGGGGGCGTCGGTCGAGGAGATCGCCGAGGCGGCGGGCTACTCGATCGGCGCCCTGTACTCCAACTTCGGCGGCAAGGAGGAGCTGTTCCTCGAGCTGATGGCCGGCGGCGCCAGGGCGCGGGTCGAGCGGGGAAGGCAGACCGTCGAGGCCGTGCAGGCCGGGACCGAGGACCCGGAGACGGCGCTCGGCCGGTTCTTCCTGGAGGCCGCCGACAAGGACGACGACCTGCCCCTCCTGCAGGCCGAGCTGTGGCTCTACGCCATGCGGAACCCGCAGATGAAGGAGGCGCTGGCCGCCGCGCAACGCGAGCCGCAGGCGGCCCTCGCGGAGCTCATGGAGCCGGTGCTCGCGCGCGTCGGCGCCTCCGGCCGGGTCCCGGCCGCCACCGTCGCCACGGTCGCGAGCGCGATGTTCCAGGGCCTGCTGCGGCAGCGCCGCCTCGACCCGCCGAGCGTGCCGGACGACCTGCTCCGCCAGGCGATGCGGTGGCTGTTCGTCGGCATCGCCAACACCCCCGACCCGTCGTCCGAGGAGCAGTCGTGACCCGTCAGGACCTTCCCCTGCCCCGCCGTGCCGCCGCCCTGGCCGGCCCCCGATCGACCAAGCGGGTCTACCTGATGGCGGGCCTGATCATGGGCGCCGTCTGGGCCTGGAACGCGGGCCAGCCCGTGTGGGAGCACGCCCTCAAGTTCGGGCTGCTGCTCTTCGTCGGCGTGCCGCTGCTGCACCTCGTCCAGAAGCGCCGCACGGCGGGACGCCCGCAGGAGGGGCCGCGCCTGTCGCTCGCCCGCGCGGTCGCCGCCAAGGGCGTGCTGCTCGCCGCCGCGCTCCTCGCCTCGTACCTGCTGCGGTCGACGCCCCACGGCGACCTCTACGTCGCCGCCGGCCTGTTCGTCGTCATCGCCGGCGTCGGCCCCCTCGTGCACCGCCACCTCATGACGGGCTGACGCCCTCACCGCGCCCGTGACGCCCCGTGCGCGCTTCGTACCGCAGCGCTAACGGGCCCGCAACGGCGGCGAAAAGGCCGGACGCTGTCCTCGACGCATGAGCATCTACGACTCCATCGGAGGAGAGGCCGCGCTGACCGCCGTGGTCGACGACCTGTACGTCCGCATCCTCGCCGACGACGAGCTGAAGGGCTTCTTCGCCGGGACGAACCTCGCCCGGCTGAAGGGCCGCCAGGTCGAGTTCTTCGGGCAGGCGCTCGGCGGGCCGATGGTCTACGGCGGCGCCTCCATGAAGGACGTCCACCTCGGCCGCGGCATCGAGCGCGCCCACTTCGACAAGGTGGCGGGCCACCTCGTGGCCGCGCTCGCCGCCGCGGGCGTCCCGGACGCCACCAACGCCGAGATCGTCGCGGTGGTGGCGCCGCTCGCGGACGAC
>NZ_JBEYYT010000757.1:0-2726 GCF_040645715.1 Spirillospora sp. NPDC046719
GGCGGCCGGGGTCAGCCGGGCAGCCGGATGAGGCGCCGCTCGACGGCCGCGGTCACCGCGGCCGTCCGGGTGTCGACGCCGAGCTTGCCGAAGATGTGCACGAGGTGCGTCTTGACGGTGGCCTCGCTGATGAACAGGCTGCGCGCGATCCGCTGGTTGGACAGTCCCTTGGCCAGCAGTTCGAGGATCTCGATCTCGCGCGGGCTGAGCGCCGGGGCCGGTTCCCGGACCCGGTTCATCAGCCGGGTCGCGACCCGCGGCGACAGCGCCGTCTCGCCCCGCGCCGCCGTGCGGATGCCGCGGAACAGCTCGTCCGGCGGGCCGGCCTTGAGCAGGTACCCGTCCGCGCCGACGTCGATGGCGCGGGCGATGTCGGCGTCGGTGTCGTAGGTGGTCAGCACCAGCACGCGCGGCGGGTCCGGCAGCGCGAGGATCCGCCGGGTGGCCTCGACGCCGTCGATGCCCTCGCCGAGCTGCAGGTCCATGAGGACGAGGTCGGTGGGGACGAGCCCGGCCTGCCGGACGGCCTCCTCGCCGTCCGCGGCCTCCGCGACGACCTCGATGTCCGGCTCGCCGCCCAGCAGGGCGCGCAGCCCGGCCCGGACCACGGGGTGGTCGTCGACGATCGTCACGCGAACCGCGCTCATCCGGTCCTCCTCTCCCCCGGCGCCGCCGCGTCCCGCCGCGGGACGGCGGCCGCGACGACGGTCCCCGCGCCGGGCGCGCTCTCGACGGTCAGCTCGCCGCCGACCTCGGCGATCCTGTCGCGCATCGCGGGGATCCCGTAGCCGCGGCCCGGCGCGGACGCCGTGCGGGACGGGTCGAAGCCCGACCCGTCGTCGGCGACGTCCAGCGACACCGCGTCGTCCAGGTAGGTCAGCGTGACCACCACCGTGGACGCGCCCGCGTGGTCGCGGGCGTTGGCGACGGCGCCCTGCGCGACGCGGAGCATCGCCGTCTGCACGCCGACGTCCAGGGGATATTCTTCCCCCTCCGTCCGGAACCGCACCCTCGGGCCCGCCGCCCGCGACTCCGCGCCGACCAGGTCGGCGAGCGCGCGGGGCAGGGACCCGGCGCTCAGCCCGGGCGGTGCCAGCGCGCGGACGAAGTGGCGGGCCTCCTCCAGGTTCGCGGCGGCGGCCTCGGTCGCGTCCCGCAGGTGGCGGCGGGCGGCGTCCGGGGCGGTGTCCCACTGCCGGTCGGCCGCCTGGAGCAGGATCCCCATGCTGGTCAGCCCCTGCGCGAGGGTGTCGTGGATCTCCCGGGACAGCCGCTCGCGCTCCTCCAGGACCCCCGCGGCGCGCTGCGTGGCGGCCAGCTCGCCGCGGGTGCGGACCAGCTCGTCGATGAGCCGCTGGAGCTCCAGGAAGATGACCGCGGCCATCGCGGCGACCGCGACCGGCGCGAGCACCAGGCTCGGGTCCAGCCGGTCCGCCAGGTAGATCTCCGCGAAGATCACCGCGCCGGTGAGCACGACGACCGTGACGATCGCGGCGCGCGGCGTCAGCAGCCGCAGCGCGAGGAAGAACAGCGGGATCGCGCACCAGGCGAAGCTCGGCGCCGCGACGACGAGCACCAGCCAGAACAGCACGACGGCGGCGAGCCAGGCGAGGCGTCCCCGGCGTCCGAGCGCGTCCCATCCGGCGACGCCGGCCGCGTAGGCCACGGCCGTCACGCCGCACAGCACGAGCCAGACGGTGGTCGTGCCGCCCAGGCCGTGCCGGACGACCAGCCGGGACGCCGACGCCGCGAGCAGCAGGAAGAACCCCGCGTGCATCGCGAGGTGGATCCGGTGCTCGGTGCCCGTCACGTCTGCTGTCTCCCCCCGCGAACCGCCGCGCAAGCTTCCACGAGCAGCCTTCACGGCCCGGCTGCCCGCGGCATCGTCCGATCGGTTGATCCGGCCGTCCACCGATCCGATCCGCGCGATCGACCGTGCCCGCGATGGCCGGGCGCCCGTTCCCGGCGAGGCTCGAAGACGTATCGACGACCACCACGAAGGAGCACCACCATGCGGGAGCCGCAGACCACCGAGACCGCGCCGGAGTCCGGGAGGCGGCGCGTCCGCGTCCGGACCCTGGCGGGGGCCGCCGCCGGGCTCGCCATCGTCGCCGGCGCCGTCGGCGTGTCCGCCGCCGGGGCGTCCGCGGCCGCCGCCGCGCCGGTGAAGGCGCCGCCCGCGCCGCAGGCGGTGCAGGACGTCCGGACGCTGAACACCGACGCCGCCCTGCGGATCGCGACGGCCGTGCAGAAGGAGGCGGCCAAGCAGAAGCAGCGCGTCGCGGTCGCGATCGTCGACCGGTCCGGGGACGTGCGCCTGGTCGTGAAGGGCGACGGCGCGGGCCCGCAGACCGTGGACTCGGCGAAGCGCAAGGCGTTCACCGCCGTGTCGTTCGGGCAGCCGACCTCGAAGCTGACCGGGAACGCGACCGGCGACGGGCCCACCGTCCGCGACATCCCCGGCACGCTGTTCCTCGCCGGCGGCGTCCCGGTCGCCTCCGGCGGCTCCCCGATCGCGGGGATCGGCGTCGGCGGCGCGCCGCAGGGCGCCATCGACGAGAGCATCGCCCAGGCGGGGCTGAGCGCCGTGCAGGGCCAGCTCGGCTGAGCGGTCCGCCGGGGGCGGGGGGGCAGCGGCCCCCCCGCAGCCCATGGGCCGGCCGGGCAGGCGAAGCGCCGGGTACGGCCCCGGGGCGCTCGTCACCGGGTCCTGAGCGAGCGGGAAC
>NZ_JBEYYT010000758.1:0-2724 GCF_040645715.1 Spirillospora sp. NPDC046719
ATCTGCCTCATCTTCACCTGCCCTGTCGCATGCCGATCATAGGCGGCGCCGGAGCCGGCGCGGCGGGACCGCCGCCAGATCGCCCACGGCGGGCGCCGCCGTGCGCCGCGCCCGCCCGTCTCGTCCATGCCCCAACGTCAGCACTTGGACGCGCCGCGGTCGGCTACCGCTCCCGCCATTGTCGCCTTCCTGGCCGGAACGCGCCACGCCGATCTCCCGGCGGCCGCGCCCGCACCGCCGCCCGGGGCCGTCAGCCGAGCCTCACCCGCGGGTCGATGACGGCGTAGAGCAGGTCGACGACCAGGTTGAAGACCACGACCGAGACCGCGGTGATCAGCGTGACGCCGAGGACCATCGGCAGGTCGCCGCTCTGGATGGACGTGATCGCGAGCTCGCCGAGGCCGGGGATGCTGAAGGTGTTCTCGGTCAGCACCGCCCCGCCCAGCAGGAGGCCGAGGTCGAGGCCGAACACGGTGACGATCGGCGTCATGCAGGCCCGCAGCGCGTGCTTGGTGACGACGACCGCCTCCGGCAGCCCCTTGACGCGGGCGGTGCGGATGAAGTCCTCGCTCATCGTCTCGAGCATCCCCGCCCTGGTGAGCCGCGCGTACATGGCCGCGTAGAGGAAGGCGAGCGTCACCCAGGGCAGCACCAGCGCCTGGAACCACATCCCCGGGTCGGCGGTCAGCGGCCGGTAGCTGCCGCCTCCCGGGAGGATCCTCCAGGTGTAGGAGAACAGGGCGAGCGAGACCAAGCCGGTGAAGTAGATCGGCAGCGACACCCCGCCGAGCGCGACGATCATCGTCACGCGGTCCCATAACGAGCCCTTGCGCAGCGCCGACACGACGCCGGTGACGATCCCGCCGGCGAGCCAGAGGAACGCGGCGCCCACGGCCAGCGACGCGGTCGCGGGCGCGCGGTCGACGAGCGTCCCGAGCACCGGCTGGCTGCTGCGGAACGAGTAGCCGAGGCACGGCGCCGGGCAGTGGTCGGTGACCGGGCCCGCGTCGTAGTCCCGGCCGACCGCGATCGCCTTCAGGTAGTGCCAGTACTGGACGAGGACCGGCTGGTCGAGGCCGAGCCGCTGCTTGGTCGCCTCGATCGCCTGGACGGTCGAGGCCCGCCCGGCGTAGGACGCGGCGATCTGGTCGGTGGTCTGCCCCGCCAGCTTCGGCAGCCAGAAGAACGTGCCGAACGTCACCAGGGTGACCAGCAGCAGCATGACGGCGGCGCTCATCAGGCGCCGGACGATGTAAGCGAGCACGGTCTTCCACCCCGTCGGCCCGCCGGACGGTCCCGGCCGTCGCCCGGCCGGCGCGCGTGGTCACGAGGGCCGGTCCCTCGGCGGCCCGTCACCGGCACACTAACCGCACGGTCACGCCGGGGCTTGGTCGGAAGTCCCCAAGAAAACGCCGGGGCGTTGGCCGGAAATCTCATCGCGCGTGCTCACGCGGGGGCTCGCTCCCTGGCGCACGGAAGCGAGCCCGGCCCGAAGCGGAACGACGTCCGGCGCTCCGCCGGCGCTCAGCTCCGGGCGCCCGTCAAACGTCGGTGATGCGGAGCCCCGCGTGCGCCTTGTAGCGGCGGTTCATGGAGATGAGGTTCGCGGTGAACGCCTCGACCTGCCCGGCGTTGTGCAGCCGTCCGCCATAGACGCCGCGCATGCCGGGGATGCGCCCGGCGAGCGCCTGCACCAGGTCCGTCGCCTCGCGGTCGTTGCCGAGGACGAGGACGTCCAGCTCCATCTCGTCCACCTCGGGGTCGAGCAGCAGCCTGGCGGACACGTGGTGGAAGGCCGCGACGACCCGGCTGCCGGTCAGCACGGCGGCGGCCTGCTCGGCGGCGCTGCCCTCCTCGACCGGCAGCGCGAACGCGCCCTTGCCCTTCTCGAAGCCCAGCGGGTTCACGCAGTCCACGACGATCTTGCCGGCGAGCGCCTCGCGCAGCGACTCCAGCAGCGCCTTGTGCCCCTCCCACGGCACCGCGACGACCACCACGTCCGCGCCGCTCGCGGCGGCCTCGTTCTCCGCACCCGACACGGGCAGGTCCGCGCCCAGGTCGTCGGCGGCCTGCTGCGCGCGCTCCGCCTTCCGCGACCCGATGACCACGCGGTGGCCGGCCAGCGCGAACCGGCGCGCCAGGCCCTTGCCCTGGTCCCCGGTGCCGCCGAGGATGCCGATGGTCAGGCCGCTGACGTCGGGGAGGTCGTAGGGAGTCCTCTGCTGCTGCTCAGTCATGCCGCCGAGTCTGCCAGGCGGCCCCCCGGCCGCTTCGCGTCGCCCTCCCGGCTCGGGGAAACCGGCGTGCCGCCGGTGCCCCGTGCGGCACCATGGACCGGTGGACGCCGAGCAGATCGTGATGTTGCGCGAGGTGCTGTCCGCCACCGGCTGGCTGGAGCGCACCCAGGACTTCGGACGCGCCCTGCGGGTCACCTCCCGCACCCCCGGGGGGCTGCTGCTGGTCGGCACGCCCGGCGGCGACCCGTGGCACCTCGCCGCGCACCTGGACGACGAGTCGCGGCTCGGCGACGCCCCGGGCCTCGCGCCCACCCTGGTGCGCTGGTCGCCGCCCCCGGACGCGCCGCCGCACCTGAGCATCGGGCTGGCGCGGCTGGAGGAGGCGCGCCGCGGCGAGACGCTGTTCGACGTCGCCGAGGACGAGGCGCCCGTCCCCCTGCTGGAACGGGTCGACGACGCGCGCCGCGTCGGCGCCACGATCCTCGCG
>NZ_JBEYYT010000759.1:0-2724 GCF_040645715.1 Spirillospora sp. NPDC046719
GGGCCGGGTGGTCCCGCCCGCGCGGCGAACGCGACGAGGAGAGGGAGACGGGTGTCCGACACGCCGGTGCAGACGTCGGCGACGGTCCTCACGGTCCGCCAGGTGCAGGACTACCACGCGATGACGCTGGTGGCGCCCGCCATCGCCGAGCGGTTCAGGCCCGGCCAGTTCGTGGCCGTCGCCGTCGGCGGCGAGCACACCGCCCGGCTGGTCCGCCGCTGCTTCGGCGTCCACCAGGTCCAGTCCGACTACGGCGGCACCGTCGAGGTCGTGTTCGCCGACACCGAGCCCGGCACCGGCTGGCTCGCCGGCCGCCGCTCCCGCGACCAGCTCGACCTGCTCGGCCCCCTCGGCCGCCCGTTCCGGCTGCCCCGCGACCCCGTCAGCTGCCTGCTGGCCGCGGGCGGCCCCGGCGGCGCCTCGGTGTTCGCGCTCGCCGACACGCTGCTGCGCCGCGGCTGCCAGGTCCACTTCGTGCTCGCCGGCCCGTCCGCCCGGCAGGTGTTCGGGTCCCGGATGGCGCAGCGCATCGGCGACTCCGCCACCGTCGTCACCGAGGACGGCTCGCTCGGCGAGAAGGGCACGATGCGGGACGTGCTGCCCCGCGTCGTCCAGGAGACCGGCGCCGACGTCGTCTACGCGTGCGGGCCGACCGGGCTGCTGCGCTCGGTCACCCAGATCGCCGGCGAGTTCGGGCTGCCGTCCCAGGTGTCGGTCGAGGAGTTCCTGCAGCGCACCGGCGCCTGCGGCATCGGCGTCTGCATGACCTGCATGCTGCCCGTGCACGGCGACGACGGCGTCACCCGCATGGTCCGCGCCTGCGCCGACGGGCCCGTCCTGCGCGGCGACCGCGTCCGCTGGGGCGACCTCGGCACCATCCCGTTCGACGCGCTCGGCGCCCCGCGCGTCCTCAGCGTCACGGAAGGAGGCTCCAAGTGAGCGACCGCGCGAGCGGCCGGGTGAGGACCGCCCTCGGCGCCCTGGAGCTTCCGAACCCCGTCCTGACGGCCTCCGGCTGCGGCGGCACCGGACGCGAGCTCGCCCAGTTCTTCGACCTCACCCGCCTCGGCGCGTTCGTCACCACCTCGGTGATGCCCCAAGCGCGCGCGGGACGCCCGACCCCGCGCGTGACCGAGACGCCCAGCGGCCTCCTCACCGCCATGGGCCTCCCCGGGCCCGGCATCGAGACGTTCCTGGAACGTGACCTTCCCTGGCTCATCGAACAGGACGTCCGCACCATCGTGTCCATCGCCGGCAACAGCGTCGAGGAGTTCGGCGACCTCGCCCGCCGGCTCCGCCACGTCCCCGGCGTCGCCGCCATCGAGGTCAACGTCGCCTGCCCCAACGTCGAGGACCGCGGCCGCATGTTCGGCTGGCACCCGTCCGCCGCCGCGTCCGTGCTCCGCGCCGTCCGCGCCGCCGCCCGGCCCGGGACACCGATCTTCGCCAAGCTCGCCCCCGACGTCACCGACATCGTCGGGATCGCGCTCGCCTGCGTCGACGCCGGCGCCGACGGCCTCACCCTGATCAACACCATGGACGGCATGGCGATCGACCCGCACACCCTCCGGCCCGCCCTCACCGGCGTGTCCGGCGGCCTGTCCGGGCCCGCGATCCGGCCCGTCGCCGTCCGCTGCGTCTACCAGGTGCACGCCGCGCTGCCCAGCACGCCGATCATCGGCGTGGGCGGCATCGCGACCGGCCTCGACGCGCTCGAGTTCATCCTGGCCGGCGCGTCCGCCGTCGCCGTCGGCACCGCCCTGTTCCACGACCCCGCGGCCGGCCACCGCGTCCTGCGCGAGCTGGACGAGGCCCTCGCCGCCCGCCGCATCGGGCGCCTGGCCGACGCCGTCGGGCTCGCCCACAAGCCCGCCGGCTACGTGCCGCCCCAGGTGCGGCCCCAAGAGCCCGAGAAGGAGAAGCTGTGACCGCAGCCCCCATCGCCGTCGCGCTGGACGCGCCCGACCTGGACACGGCCGCGCGCTGGGCCACCCTGGTCACCCCGCACGTCTCCACCGTCAAGGTGGGCCTCGAGCTGTACTTGCGGTACGGCCCCGACGTCGTCGCCAGCGTCCGCGGCGCCAGCCGCGTCCAGGTCTTCCTGGACCTCAAGCTGCACGACATCCCCGCCACCGTGCGCGGCGCCGCCCGCGCCGTCGCCCGGCTCAAGCCGTCCTACCTGACCGTGCACGCCGCCGGGGGCCCCGCCATGATCCGCGAGGCGGTCGACGCCGCCCCCGCCACCAAGATCGCCGCGGTGACGGTGCTGACCTCCCTGGACGAGGCCGACCTGCGCGCCGTCGGCGTCGAGGGCCCCGCGCCCGACGCCGTCCGCCGCCTCGCCGCCCTCGCCGTCGGCGCCGGCGCCCAGGCCCTCGTCTGCTCCCCGCAGGAGGCCGCCGCCGTCCGCGCCGAGGTCGGCCCCGACATCACCCTCATCACCCCCGGCGTCCGCCCCGCCGGCGCCGACACCCAGGACCAGGCCCGCGTCGCCACCCCCGAGGCCGCGCTCGCCGCCGGCGCCGACCTCCTCGTCGTCGGCCGCCCCATCACCGCCGCCCCCGACCCCGGCGCTGCCGCGGCGGCGATGGCGGCCACACTTCGCAAGCTCAGCTAGCCCAGGGGGGCGACCCCCTGGAACCCCCGTTGCGGGGGGGGGGGTGTTTGACGCGCCCCGGGCGCGCCCCGCGGAACAGCCGGGGAGCCGGCGGGCAGGGCCGCGGC
>NZ_JBEYYT010000760.1:0-2722 GCF_040645715.1 Spirillospora sp. NPDC046719
GGGTACCATCTCCTGGGGGCCGCCGACCTCGGGGACGAGCCCCGCGCGCGCGGGGGTGCGGCGGCCGCGCGCCGGCTCCACGTCGTCGTGCCGTCGTTCCAGTTCTCCCGTCATGCCGCTCCCGCTGGTGCCTCTCCGAAGGGCCGACCCCCCGGACGTGTCAGGCGGCGCACTCGGTGCAGACCGGCTGGCCGTTCTTCTCGGTGGCCAGCTGGCTGCGGTGGTGCACGAGGAAGCAGCGCGTGCAGGTGAACTCGTCGGCCTGCCGGGGGACGACCCGGAAGGTCAGTTCCTCGTTGGACAGGTCGGCGCCGGGCAGCTCGGCGACCTCACCGGCGTCCAGGTCCTCGTCGATGATGCTGGCGGCCTTGTCGGCGCGCCGGGCCTGGAGCTCCTGGAGGCTGTCCTCGCTCAGGTCGTCGTCTGTCTTGCGTGGGCTGTCGTAGTCGGTCGCCATCTTCTATCTCCATCCCCCTCAGTGCTTTATGCGCCCCGTCGCGCGGAACTAACGCTCGGGGGACCGTTCTTGTGCCCGATCCGGGCGGGAAATTCTGTCACGGTTGGTGAGCTGCGACACACGAGGCGCGACCGTTCCCACGAGTGACACCGATCACCCGTTCCCCACCCTCGCGTTGTGTCGTCCGTCACACGCCCCGTCGGCGCTCCGGCATGCTCCCGAAGGGCCGGTGCGCCTGGCGGGGTTCCCGCGGCGGCGGGGATCATATCGGTCCCGGGAGCGTTGCGCGCGCCGACCGGCCCGCGGCGCGCGGGACGGCCCGAACCGGCTGGTGGACCGCTGAACCAGACGCTTCGGTGAAACGTCTGAACTAACGCGATATCGTGCCCGCCTGAGGTCGGGGGCCGGGCTCGCCGGCGCCGTGCGGGGCCGGTACGGGGACCCGGGCCTCGCGACGGGGCCCGGACGCACAATGTCGCGGGACATCACTGCGGGTCACTGGAGGATCAGATGCCGGATGCCGCTCCGCTGGAGCCGGGCGATCCCAGGGCACTGGGTCAGTTCGAGGTCGTCGGCCGGCTCGGCGCCGGGGGGCAGGGCGCGGTCTTCCTCGGCCGCGCGCCGGGCGGCGAGTACGTGGCCGTCAAGCTGCTGCACGCCCAGATGGCGAACGACCCCGCCGCGCGCGCCCGCTTCACGCGGGAGGTGGCGGCGGCGCAGAAGGTCGAGCCCTTCTGCACCGCGCGGGTGCTCGAGGCCGACGTGCACGGCGACCAGCCGTACGTCGTCAGCGAGTTCATCGACGGCCCGTCGCTGCACGACGTGGTCGCGCACAACGGCCCGCTCGGCGCCGCCGAGCTGGAGCGGCTGGCGATCGGCACCGTGACGGCCCTCGCGGCCATCCACGAGGCCGGGATCGTGCACCGCGACTTCAAGCCCAACAACGTCATGCTGGCCTCCGACGGCCCGCGCGTCGTGGACTTCGGCATCGCCCGGACGGTCAACTCGCAGGAGAGCGCCGTCACCGCGACCGGCATGGTCGTCGGGACGCCCGGCTACCTGGCGCCCGAGCAGCTGACCGGCGCGCCGCTGACGCCCGCGGTGGACATCTTCGCCTGGGGCGCGACCATGGTGTTCGCGGCCACCGGGCAGTCGCCGTTCGAGGCCGACACGCTGCCGGTCATCATCAACCGCATCCTCAACGAGGACCCGGACCTGTCGGCGCTGCCGCCCGGCCCGGTGCGGGACCTGGTCGCGCGCTGCCTGTCCAAGGACGCGGGGCTGCGCCCGCCGGCGCCGCAGCTGCTGCTGAACCTGCTCGGCGCGGTCGGCGCCGCGCCGGCGAACCCCGGCGCCGACCCGGAGGACCTGCTCAACCAGGGCACCCGGATCGCCGCGCAGATGCCCGCGCCGCCGCGGGTGCCGCCGGCGCCGCGCCCGCAGCCGCCGCAGCAGTCGATCACCCCGCCGCCGATGCCGCTGCACCAGGGCGGCATGCAGGGCGGGATGCAGGGCGCCGGGATGCAGGGCGGCATGGGAGGGCCGGCGACGCCGCCCCCGCAGCCGATCACGCCGCCGCCCATGCCGATGTACCAGGGCGGCATGCAGCCCCCGCCGCCGAACATGCCGATGGGGCAGCGGCCTCCCGTGCAGGGGCCGATGCAGCCGCCGATGGCCTACGGGCCGCCGCCCGCGAAGTCGAGCTCGCCGGGCCCGGCCATCGCGATCGGCTGCGGCGTGCTGGCGCTGATCGCGCTCATCGGCGTCGTGGTGTTCGTGATCATCGCCGCCAACAACAGCGACGGCGCCGACCCGACGCCGACGTCGTCGATCTACACGCCGCCGACCGAGAGCTCGCCGACGGGCTCGTCCCAGGGCGGGCTGGTCGGCGTGTGGAACGGCGACGGCTACCAGCCGGGCGCCCCGGCCGGCCACCAGAACTTCAAGGCGGAGTTCGCGCTGGTCTACACGCACGGCACCGCGAAGTACGACTACGGCAGCGTCCAGCCGACCTGCTACACGAACCTCGCGCTGCTGTCCGGCGACGAGACCAGCAGCTACGTCGAGTACCAGGAGACGCCGATGGCGGGGCAGAAGACGGAGAACTGCGCGCCCGGCTACGTCCGGTTCGTCAACCCCGGCGGCAGCACCATGCGCTGGGAGTGGCGGCAGACCCGCAGCGCCCCGACCCCCTCGGCGTCCGGGACGGTGAGCGACTGACCGCTCCGCCGGCCGGACCGGCCCGGGCCGGGCCCGCCGGGCCCC
>NZ_JBEYYT010000761.1:0-2720 GCF_040645715.1 Spirillospora sp. NPDC046719
AGCTCGGCGGAGCCGCGGGCGCGGTCGCGCAGCGCGGCGGCCAGGTCCCGGGCGGTCTCGCGGGCGGTCTCCCGGACGACGCGCCCGACGATGTCGCGGCCGGCGACCAGCGCGGCGTCGCCGGCCGCGTCGGCGACGGCGTCGATCGCGGCGTCCACGACGGCGCGGGTGGCGGCCTGCACGGCGGGCGAGGCGGCGGCGGTGGTCATGGTGCGGCCCGCCATGTCCAGCGCGGTGGCGGTGGCGGCGCGGGCCAGGGGGCTGCGGGCGGCGAGGCGGCGCGCGGCGATCGCCATGGGGTGCCGGGCGGCCTGCTCGGCGAGGGTCATCGCGGCGGTGGCGGCCTCGACGGCGGGCGCGGTGGCGGGGTTGGCCTCGGCGGCGGCGCGGGCCTCCCGCACGGCCTTCTCCGCGGCGGCCGAGGCGGCCTTGACGGCGGCGTCGCGGGCGGCCTTCTCCACGGCGCGCATCACCGGGGTGCCGGCCATCTGCTCGACGATGCGGGCGGCGGCGAGGGACGCGGCGTCGCGGGCGGCGTGCCGGACGGGTTCGCTGACGATGGTGGCGAGGCGGGCGGCGCCGCCGGCGACGGGCGCGAGCCCGTTCCACAGGTCTTCCAGGC
This sequence comes from Spirillospora sp. NPDC046719, assembly GCF_040645715.1. NCBI lineage: Bacteria > Bacillati > Actinomycetota > Actinomycetes > Streptosporangiales > Thermomonosporaceae > Spirillospora > Spirillospora sp. NPDC046719. The sequence continues at coordinate 623 of NZ_JBEYYT010000761.1, forward strand.
GTTCGGCCGCGGCCCGGTCGGCGCGCTCGGCGAGCCCCCGCTCCGGCTCGTGCGGCCTGCGCGGTTCACGAGATTCGCGCGGTTCGTGCGGCCGCTCGTCCCGCCGGTCCCTTTCGTCCACGGTCACGCCCCCCATCACGGTCCGCCGCCCCAAATCACCATACTTTCCGTTTACCCATTCCACTCCCCTTCGCCCGCGCTGCCGGTGTCCGCCGGTGTGCTCGCCGGTGCCGCCGTTAATCGCCTGGCCCGGGCGCGGGGCGGCCGGTAGGGTGGGCGCCGGAACCGAAAGGGGGGTGAGGTGCATGGCCGTCGTCGCGGTCGCTGCTGCGCGCAGCAGCCAGCCCGTCCTCATCTCCCGGGCCTCCGGCTGACCCCGGTCCGCTTCGTCCGGCGTGCTCGCCGAGGCCCCTTCCTGCGAAGGGTTCCATTCCGTTGTCTTCTTTCGACGGGTCTCCCCTGTCCGCCTACGGCTGGGACGAGACCTTGGAGAACGTCTTCTCCGTTCACCGCGCGGCCGGGCTGGTGCCGGCGCGGGTCGCCGCGGTGGACCGCGGCCTGTGCGACGTGGTGACCGAGTCGGGTCCGGGCCGGGCGTCGGCCGGGGCGCTCGGGTCACCGGCCGATCCGGCGGCGGTGCCGTGCACCGGCGACTGGGCGGCGCTGCGGCCCGGCGGTCCGGACGGGCGTCCGGTGCTGGCGGCGCTGCTGCCGCGCCGCACCGCGATCGTCCGGTCGTCGGCGGCGCGTGACTCGCGCGGCCAGGTGCTGGCCGCCAACGTCGACACCGTCGCGATCGCGGTGCCGCTGGTGCCCGATCCCGTTCTCGGGCGGCTGGAGCGGCTGCTCGCGCTGGCCTGGGAGAGCGGCGCCCGGCCGGTGGTGGTGCTCACCAAGGCCGACCGGGTCGCCTCCGCCGCGGAGGCGGAGGCGGAGGTCGCGGCCGCCGCTCCGGGCGTGGACGTGGTGGCGTGCAGCGCCGCGACCGGTGACGGCGTGGACGTGGTCGCGGCGGTCCTGTCGGGCACGGTGGTGCTGGTCGGGCCGTCGGGCGCGGGCAAGTCCACGCTCGGCAACGCGCTGCTGGGCGCCGACGCGCTCGCCACGGGCGAGGTCCGGGCGTCCGACGGCAAGGGGCGGCACACCACCGTCCGGCGGGAGCTGCTCCCGCTGCCGGGCGGCGGCGTCCTGATCGACACGCCGGGGCTGCGGGGCGTGGGCCTGTTCGACGCCGGCGACGGGCTGCGGCGGACGTTCGCCGATATCGAGGAGCTGGCCGGCGGCTGCCGGTTCGGCGACTGCGCGCACCTCGGCGAGCCGGGCTGCGCGGTGCTGGCGGCCGTCGCGGACGGGTCGCTGCCGCAGCGGCGCCTGGACAGCTACCGCAGGCTGCTGCGCGAGAACGCGTGGATCGCCTCGCGGACCGACGCGCGGCTGCGCGCCGAGCGGCGCGACGAGTGGAAGGCCGTGCGCCGGTGGCAGCGCCAGATGTACAAGGAGCGGGGGCGCGACCGATGAGCGGGGAGTGGACGACGCGCCCGGAGGCGGGCGCGGACGCGGCGGCGGTGCGCCGGGTCGTGGAGGCGGCGTTCCCGACGGCCGAGGAGGCCGATCTGGTGGACGCGCTGCGCGGTGACCCGGCGTGGCTGCCGGGCCTGTCGTTCGTCGCCGAGGACTCCGGCGGGCGGGTCGCCGCGTACGCGCTGCTGACGCGCTGCCGGGTCGGCGGCGCGGACGCGCTGGCGCTGGCGCCGGTGGCGGTGCTGCCCGAGTACCAGCGGCGCGGTGCGGGCGGCGCGGTGGTCCGCGCGGCGCTGGCCGGGGCGGCGCGGCGGGGCGAGCGGCTGGTGGTGGTGCTGGGGCATCCGGCGTACTACCCGCGGTTCGGGTTCGTGCGGGCGTCGTCGCTGGGGGTGTCGGCCGGGTTCGAGGTGCCGGACGAGGCGCTGATGGCGCTGGTGCCGGCCGGGTCGTCCGGTCCGGTGCCGTCCGGGGTGATCGAGTACGCGGCGCCGTTCGGGGTGTGAGCGGGCGGGGGGGGCGGGCGGCGGGCGGGGGGGGGGGGGGGCGGCGGCGGGCGCGCCGCGGCCGCCCGGGC
>NZ_JBEYYT010000762.1:0-2710 GCF_040645715.1 Spirillospora sp. NPDC046719
GCTCGGCGAGGTGCGCGGCGGTGACGTCGATCAGCCCGGCGGGCAGCACGTTGGTGAGCAGCGCCAGCGGCTCGCCGCCGGTGAGCCGCAGCCGGCGCAGCCGCAGCACCTCGGTCCCGGCCGGGACGCCGAGCCGCTCGGCGGCCTCGTCGCCGGCCGGGGCGGGCCCGAACTCCAGCACCCGGGTGCGCGGTTCGGCGCCGGCCGCGGCGAGGTCGTCGTGCAGGCTGGTCAGCTCGATGGGGCGGCGGACCTGCGACTGGACGACCTGGGTGCCGACGCCGCGCTTGCGGACGAGGAGCCCCTTGTCGACCAGGTGCTGGATCGCCTGCCGGACGGTCGGCCGGGACAGCCGGTACCGGGCGGCGAGGTCGAGCTCGTTGTCCAGCCGGGCGCCGGGCGGCAGCTCGCCGGACCGGATGGCCGCCTCGAGCTGCTGGGCGACCTGGAAGTACAGCGGCACCGGGCTGCCGCGGTCCAGCGTGACCGTCGGTCCGTGCACGCGGGGCTCCTTTCTCGGGGGTGTGACGCAGCTTAGTCCACCGCCGTCCGGAGATATTTAAGTCCTTATGTCAGGACATAGTGTTGACAGATGTTGGATCGTTCCATGAGACTCGGTCGCGATTCACGGCCGGAAGGGGTGCGATGAGGATCGGGCTCGCTGGAGCGGGACGGATCGGGAGCGCGCACGCGGAGACGCTGCGCGCGCTGCCCGGGGTCGCGGAGGTCGTCGTCGCCGACGCCGACCCGCGCCGGGCGCGGGAGGCGGCCGGCAGGCTCGGCGTCCGCGCCGCCGAGGACGTCGGCGCGCTGTTCGCCGCGGGGCTGGACGCGCTGGTCGTCGCCGCGCCGACGGACGCGCACGCCGGCCTGGTGGTGCGCGCCGTCGAGGCCGGGATGCCGGTGTTCGTGGAGAAGCCCGTCGCGCCCGACCTGGCCGGGACGATCGAGGTGCTGAAGGCGGTCCGCGGCGCGGGCGTGCCCGTGCAGGTGGGCTTCCAGCGCCGCTTCGACCCCGGCCACGTCGCGGCGCGGGACGCGGTGCGCTCGGGCCGGCTCGGCTGGGTGCACACCGTCCGCTCCTGCACGCTGGACCCGGTGCCGCCGCCGGACGAGTACATCCCCGGCTCCGGCGGGCTGTTCCGCGACTGCTCGGTGCACGACTTCGACGCCGTCCGGTTCGTCACCGGACGACAGGTGACCGAGGTGACCGCGACCGGCGCCAACCGCGGGTCGCAAGTCTTCACCGAGGCCGGCGACGTCGACACCGGCGCGGCCGTGCTGACCCTGGACGACGGGACGCTCGCGCTCGTGTCCGCGACCCGCTACAACGCGGCCGGCTACGACGTGCGGCTGGAGGTCCTCGGCTCGCAGGGCGGCGTCGTCGCCGGGCTGGACGACGGGACGCCGCTGTCCCCGGCGGCCGCGGGCATCCGCCCGGCCGGTCCCGCGCACACCGGTTTCCTGGAGAGGTTCGCCGACGCCTACGCGGCCGAGCTGGCGGCGTTCGCCCTGATGGTGGCGGACGGCACGGCCAGCCCGTGCCCGCCCGAGGAGAGCCTGGAGGCGCTCTACGTGGCGGAGGCGTGCGGGATCTCCCGCCGCGAGCGGCGCACCGTCACGATCGAGGAGGTGCGCCGATGACGGCCGCGCCTGAGGGCGGAGTGCCCCACGACCTCATCACGATGGGCCGCGTCAGCGTCGACGTCTACCCGCGGCAGGTCGGGGTTCCGCTCGAGGACGTCGAGACGTTCGGCAAGTACCTGGGCGGCAGCGCCACCAACGTGGCGGTCGCCGCGGCCCGCTACGGCCGCCGCAGCGCGGTCATCACCCGCACCGGCGCCGACCCGTTCGGGCGGTTCGTCCACGCGGCGCTGAAGGGCTACGGCGTGGACGACCGGTTCGTCACCGAGGTGCCCGGCCTGCCGACACCCCTGGCGTTCTGCGAGATCTTCCCGCCGGACGACTTCCCGCTGTACTTCTACAGGTACCCGAAGGCGCCGGACATGGAGATCCGCGCCGGGGAGCTGGACCTGGACGCGATCGCCGCCGCCCGGATCTTCTGGGCGACGGTCACCGGGCTGTCGCAGGAGCCGAGCCGGGAGGCGACGGTCGCCGCGCTCGCGGCGCACCCCGGCACCACCGTCCTCGACCTGGACTACCGGCCGATGTTCTGGGAGTCGCCGGACGCGGCCCGCGCGCGCGTGCGCGAAGCGCTGCGGCACGCGACCGTCGCGGTCGGCAACCTCGACGAGTGCGAGGTCGCCGTCGGCGAGCGCGAACCGCGCGCCGCCGCCCGCGCGCTGCTGGACCGGGGCGTGTCCGTCGCCGTCGTCAAGCAGGGCCCGCGCGGCGTCCTCGCCGCGTCCGCGGACGGCGTCGTCGAGGTCCCGCCGACGCCGGTGGAGGTGGTCAACGGGCTCGGCGCCGGGGACGCGTTCGGCGGCGCCCTCTGCCACGGCCTGCTCAGCGGCTGGGACCTGGAACGGATCGTGCGGTTCGCCGGCGCCGCCGGGGCGATCGTCGCGTCCCGGCTGGCCTGCGCCGACGCCATGCCCGCCGCCGACGAGGTCGAGCGGCTGCTCGCCGCCCGGCGGACGCCGGGCCCTGGAAATGAGGTGACCGCGTGAGCGCGGGAACGTTCGCCGAACGCTACGCCGCCCTCGCCGAGGTCCGGGCGGCGCACCCGGAGGCGGTGGCGCGCGCCGCC
>NZ_JBEYYT010000763.1:0-2704 GCF_040645715.1 Spirillospora sp. NPDC046719
TCGCTGCGCGGCGTGCGGCGGGCCGGGCGGCGCGCGGCGGCGGACCGCTGGCTGGCCCGGGTCGGCCTCGGCGACGCCGCCGGGCGGCTGCCGCGCGAGCTGTCCGGCGGGATGCGCCAGCGCGTCCAGCTCGCCCGGACGCTCGCCGCCGGGCCCCGCGCGATCCTCATGGACGAGCCGTTCGGCGCGCTCGACGCGCAGACCCGCGCGAGCATGCAGCGGCTGCTCCTCGACGTGATCGCCGACGCGCCCGCGACCGTCGTGTTCGTCACCCACGACGTGGACGAGGCGCTGCTGATCGGCCACCGGATCGCCGTGCTCGGCGCGGGCGGCGTCACCGCGCGGTTCCCGGCGCGCGCGCCCCGCGAGGAGGTCCTCGCGGCGCTGGGCGCGCGTCCCGACGCACAGGAGACCGGCGCACAGGGGACCGGCACGCGGGAGGCCGACGCACTGGAGACCGGCGCGCGGGAGACCGAGACGAAGGAGACCGTGTGATGGAGATCCCGGCCGCGACCGAGCGGCGCGAGCTGTCCGCCGACGTGCTGGTGATCGGCGGCGGCACCGCCGGGACGATGGCCGCGATCACCGCGGCCGAGCACGGCGCGTCCGTGCTGCTGCTGGAGAAGGCGCACGTCCGGCACTCCGGGGCGCTCGCCATGGGCATGGACGGCGTGAACAACGCGGTCATCCCGGGCAAGGCGACGCCGGAGGACTACGTCGCCGAGATCACCCGCGCCAACGACGGCATCGTGAACCAGCGGACCGTCCACCAGACCGCCACGCGCGGGTTCGCGATGGTGAAGCGGCTCGAGAAGTACGGCGTGAAGTTCGAGAAGGACGAGCACGGCGAGTACGCGGTGCGCCGCGTCCACCGCTCCGGCTCCTATGTGCTGCCGATGCCGGAGGGCAAGGACGTCAAGAAGGTGCTCTACCGGGTGCTGCGGCAGCGCTCCATCCGGGAGAAGGCGACGATCGAGAACCGCGTGATGCCGGTGCGCGTCCTGACGTCGGGCGGGCGCGCCGTCGGGGCGGTGGGATTCGACACCCGCAGCGGCGAGTTCGTCACCGTGTCGGCGGGCGCGGTGATCCTCGCGACCGGCGCGTGCGGGCGGCTCGGCCTGCCCGCGTCCGGCTACCTGTACGGGACGTACGAGAACCCGACCAACGCGGGCGACGGCTACGCGATGGCCTACCACGCGGGCGCCGAGCTGAGCGGCATCGAGTGCTTCCAGATCAACCCGCTCATCAAGGACTACAACGGGCCCGCCTGCGCGTACGTCGCCAACCCGTTCGGCGGCTACCAGGTCAACGCCGAGGGCACCCGGTTCGTCGACTGCGACTACTGGTCCGGGCAGATGATGTCCGAGGTCAAACGGGAGATCGACTCCGCGCGCGGGCCGATCTACCTCAAGCTCACGCACCTGCCGGACGAGACGCTGACCGCGCTCGAAGGCATCCTGCACACCACCGAGCGGCCGACGCGCGGCACGTTCCACGCGGGCCGCGGCCACGACTACCGCACGCACGACGTGGAGATGCACATCTCCGAGATCGGGCTGTGCGGCGGGCACTCGGCGTCCGGCGTCTGGGTGGACGAGAACGCCCGCACCACCGTCCCCGGCCTGTACGCGGCGGGCGACCTGGCCTGCGTGCCGCACAACTACATGATCGGCGCGTTCGTGTTCGGCGACCTCGCGGGCGCGCACGCGTCCGCGCACCTGCCCGCCGAACGGGGCGGGCCGGACGCGCTGCCCGAGGACCAGATCCGGGCCGCGCACGAGCTGATCTACCGCCCGCTGCGCAACCCCGACGGCCCGCCGCAGCCGCAGGTCGAGTACAAGCTGCGCCGGTTCGTCAACGACTACGTCGCGCCGCCGAAGACGCGGACCAGGCTGGACATCGCCGTCGAGACGTTCGCGCGGATGGAGACCGAGATCGCCGCGATGGGCGCGCGGACCCCGCACGAGCTGATGCGCTGCGCCGAGGTGACCTTCATCCGCGACTGCGCCGAGATGGCCGCCCGGTCGTCCCTCACCCGCACCGAGAGCCGCTGGGGCCTCTACCACGACCGCGCCGACCTGCCCGAGCGCGACGACGCGGAGTGGATGTTCCACCTCAACCTGCGGCGCCGCGACGACGGCGCGATGGAGTTCGTCAAGCGGCCGGTCGCCCCGTACCTGGTGCCCGTCGAGGAGTTCACCGTCCCGGAGGGCGCCGAGCCGCAGGTCCTCGGCGCGGCGTCCGCCGGGCGGGTCGCGGTCGCGGCCCGCCCGGCCGGGGGGACCCGTCAGGCGGCCGCGGTCGGGCGGTCCCCGCGGCTCCTGGAGCTGCAGCGGCTCGCCGAGACCGAACCGGACGTCGGCGCCGTCGCCGCCTACCTGTCCGACCCCGACCCGAAGGTGCGGCGCGCCGCCGTCGCCACCCTCACCGAGGTCGCCCCGGACGGCGTCGCCGGGGCCCTCGCCACCGCGCTCGGCGACGCGCACGGCTCCGTCCGGCACGCCGCCGCGACGGCGCTGCGCGAGCTCGTCGAGGTGCTGCCCGCCACCGGCGAGGTCCGGGACGCGCTGAGCGGCGCCCTGGACGTCCCGGACGCGCAGGTGCGGGCCGCGGTCCTGGACGTCCTGCGCGCGCTGCGCCTCGGCGGCGCGGACGTGTTCGCCGCCGCGCTCGGCGACCCCGACCACCGCGTCCGGCTGCAGGC
>NZ_JBEYYT010000764.1:0-2696 GCF_040645715.1 Spirillospora sp. NPDC046719
CCGTACCAGGCCCACACCCCGGAGAACTCGCGTTCGATCTGCGCGGCGACCGGTCGCCCGCTCATCCCGTCCGACAGCACCACGGGAACCGCACCCATCACGACCCGCCGTCCGGCGAGCTGGCGAAAGGCACCGCCAAGACCCGCGCGATCAGGTCCGCTGCCCTCTCGGTCTCCAGCAACGGGCACAACGGCTCCAACTCCGGCGGAGACTGACGGGTCGGCCCGGCCCACACCCACAGCCACCACAACACCCCCTCATGCCGACGACACAGCACCTCCTGCCGCATCCCCGGATGCATCAACGCTCCGCGCGGATCGTCCGGGTCGGGTTCACCGGCCGGGTTGCTCGCCCGCACCGCACCATGCCCGTACACCTGCGCATCCAGGCCCCGCAGCTTCAATGCGTCGACCAGCGTCAGAGCCGCCGGACGCCACGCCGTGTCCTTGAGAGGCTGCCTGCTCACCACGTCCATGACTGAGAACTCCCAGGAGTTGAAGTGGGACCGGCGGACGAGCGGACGAGCGGACGACCAGAACCCCACCCGGCCAAGCGCAGCCGCCACGGGGGCGAAGCGACCGCGCTTCCAGTCGCCGACCACGCCCGCCGGCCCCGCGGCTTCACCTACGCCGCACGCATCTTGCGCGTCGGCGCGCACCAGCGGCACGGCGTCCGCCGCACCTGCGGACCGGAGTCACCCGGCGTCCCTACGAACACCACACGGAGAGGAGAGACGAACCTCCAGCCACGGCCACCGCACGAGCGGCACCCCGGCTTGCCGGTTCCCTGCTGCTGCGTCATGCCGACCAAGATCCGCCAAATCCCGGACGGCACCCATTCCCAGGCGATATCCCGCGACGGGATATACGCTCGGCGAAGACCGGTTACGCGGAGGGAGACCCGATGTCGAGACGGGCGTCAGACCCGATCGTCATCCCGGACTCACTGTGGCGGCGCCCGCAGATGATCGAAGCCCTGACCACCCGCGACATCCGAACCGTCTTCCACCTGTTGCGCCAGTACGCAGGCGCCAGCCAAACCCAAATCGCGATCGCCTGCGGTATGTCGCAGGGCAAGGTCAGCGAGATCATGAAGAAGGGCGGCCGCCAGGTCACCACCCTGGAGGTCTTCGAGCGCATCGCCGACGGCCTCCAGATGCCCGACCCCGCCCGCCTGACCCTGGGCCTGGCCCCGCGCACCCTCCCCGCGTTCACCTCGCCGACCACCACGAAGGCGACGATCACCACATCACGGGATGCCCCCGCGGGCTTGGTTCCGCCCGCATTCCTGGGTTCTCTTGACATAGATGCCGATGTCGGGGAAGGGGACCCCGTGCACCGCAGAACCTTCGGCAAGCTCGCCGGAGCCAGCGTGTTCAGCGCCATCCTCGCCGACCTACCGTCCGACGGCGCACCGCTGGAAGGCGTCGAGGCATTCGCCGCCGCCCTGGCCGGATACCCCTCCAGTAACGACACCCCGTCCCCGGCCGCCCTCAGCATCGCCCGCCTGGACGCCGCCGTAGCCGCAGCCAAACGCACCTACCAGGACTGCAAGTACTCCACCGTCATCAACTCCCTGCCCACCCTGCTGGCAGACCTGCGCAACGCCTGCGCCGCCTACGACGGAGACGCCCGCCTCCAGGCCCAAGCGCTCTCGGCCGAGGCCCACCACGTCGCCGCGAGCATCCTGCTCAAACTCGACCACGAAGGGCTCGCCTGGCTCGCCGCCGACCGCAGCATGCAGGCCGCCCGCCGCAGCCAGGACCTCACGACCATCGGGTCAAGCGCCCGCATCATCACCCACGCGCTGATGAACGACGGCCACCACGGCGCCGCAACCAAGACCGCCAGCACCTACGCCGAACGCATCGACCACGACATCGACCAGCGCACCCCCGACTTCCTGTCCGTCTACGGCGCACTCCTCCTCCGCGGCGCGGCCGCCGCCGGCCAACGCTCCGACCGGCACACCGCCGCCACCCTCCTGGACGAGGCCGAAGCCGCAGGCCGCGAACTCGGAGGCGACTACAACCACCGATGGACCGCGTTCGGCCCCACCAACGTCCAACTCCACCGCGTCAACATCGCCCTCAAACTCGGCGACGCCGGAGCCGCCATCCAGCACGCCCGCACCGTCGACCTCAGCCGCATCCCCCCTCACCGAACGCAAAGCAAAACTCCTCGTCGACACCTCCGGCGCCCTCACCCAATGGGGCAAGCACGACAAGGCATACGAGGCCCTGCGCTACGCCCACCAGCTCGCGCCCGAGGAGATCTCAGCCCGCCCCGCCGTCCACCGCATGCTCGGCGACCTCATGGCCACCGCCCCGCCCAGCATCAAGCGGCAACTCAAGGAGATCACGACAGAAATCGGGGTGCGCCTGTGACCGACGCCGGAGCCGACAACGAGCGCCGCCGCGTCCTCTACATCATCGTCTGCGCAGCAGGCCCCGCCGGCGACATCGGAAAACTCGTCACCCTCGCCCACCAACGAGGCTGGGACGTCCAGATCATCGCCACACCCTCAGCCCTGGACTTCATCGACGCCGAAGCCCTCGAAGCCCAGACCGGCCGCCCCGTCCGCAGCCAATACCGCAAGCCAGGCGAGCCCCGCTCCCCGAAGGCTGACGCCATCATCGTCGCCCCCGCCACCTACAACACCATCAACAAATGGGCCGCAGGCATCAGCGACACCTA
>NZ_JBEYYT010000765.1:0-2689 GCF_040645715.1 Spirillospora sp. NPDC046719
GCGCCGTCCGCGGCGGGGGCGCCGGGCCCGGCCTGCTTCCACCGCGCGCGGCGCGAGGGGTCGTTGACGAAGTCGGACGAGACCGTGCCGAGCACCCGGTCGAAGGCCGTGGGCCCGAGCAGCGGCTCCACGGCGTCGAACAGGTGCCAGCCGAGGTCGAGCAGCGCGCCGCCGCCCGCCTGCTCGCGCCGGACGAACCAGCTGCTCGCCGTGGGCACGCCGTGCGCGCGCACCCAGGACAGGTCGACGTGGCGGATGGGGCCGAGGCCGGCGGCGACGTCCAGCAGCGCCCGGACGTCGGCGCGGTACCGGGCGGCGCTGCCCGCGAGGAGCACCGCGCCGCCCGCCAGCTCGGCCTCCTCTAGCCGGTCCGCCTCGGCGACGCTGAGGCAGACCGGTTTCTCCAGGAACACCGGTACGCCCTTGGAGAGCAGCCGGGTCGCGACGGGTGCGTGCAGGTGGTTGGGGACCGCGACCACCGCCAGGTCCACGGTCGCGGGGTCGTGCTCGACGACCGTCGCGAGCGCGACCGGCGCGCCCGCCGCGGCGCGCGCGGCCGGGTCGGGGTCGACGACGGCGGTGACGGTGTGGCGCTCGTGCTCGCGCAGCCGGGGCAGCCAGATCCGCCGCCCCGCCCAGCCGAGCCCGACCAGGGCGACGCGGACGCGCGCGGGGCCGCTCATGCCGCCCTCACCGCGTCGGCCACGATCTCGGCGACCCGGTGGAGCTGCTCCTCGGTGCCGAGCAGCGTGCGGTGGTGCAGCCAGATCCCGTCGCCGGTGAGCGCGTCGGCGTTCGGGCAGCGCGCCGCCAGCTCCTCGGGCGTCGCGTCCGGCGCGCCGGTCTCCCAGAAGGCGGCCGTGCGGTAGACGGCGCGGAACACCACGAAGGCGGGCACGCCGCGCGCCACGAGCGCGTCGACGAGCGCGTCGCGGCGCTCGCCCGCCAGCTCCGGCACCCGGAACATCGCCATGTAGTGCGGCACCCGGTCGGCGCGGGCGTCCCGGCTCTGGGGCACGACGCCCGGGATCTCGGCCAGGAGCCGGGCCAGCACGGGCGCGCGCCGCTCCCGCGTGTCGATCTGCTCGTCCAGGCGGCTCAGCTGGGCGCGCAGCACCGCGGCGGAGAACTCGTTCAGGCGGAAGTTCGAGCCCGAGGTCCGGTGGTGGTAGCCGCGGTCGTCGCGCGGGCGCCCGCAGCTGTGCCGCAGGAAGCCCTCCTCGTAGGAGTCGCGGTCGGGGAAGGTGACCGCGCCGCCCTCCCCCGCCGTCATGAGCTTGCCGTTCTGGAAGCTGTAGGCCGCGATCGTGCCGAACTCCCCGACGCGGCGGCCGTTCCAGCGGGCCCCGTGCGCGTGGGCGGCGTCCTGGACGAGCGGGACGCCGCTGTCGGCGGACAGCTTGGCCAGTGCGTCCATGTCGGCGAGCTGTCCGGCGATGTGCACCGGCATGATCGCCCGGGTGCGCGGCCCGACCGCCGCCGCGGCGGCCGCCGCGTCCAGGTTGTAGGTGCCGGGGTCGATGTCCACCGGTACCGCCACCGCGCCGAGCCGCTGCACGGCCTGCGACGAGGAGATGAAGGTGAACGCCGGCACCAGGACCTCGTCGCCCTCGCCGATCCCGAGCACCTGCAGGGCCAGTTCCAGCGCGTGCGTGCCGTTCGTCACCGCGAGCGCGTGCGCGGCGCCCTCGTGCTCGGCGAACTCGCGCTCGAAGGCGTCGACCTCGCCGCCGCCCATGCGCCACCACTGGCCCTGCTCCAGCGCGCGGACCAGTCCCGCGCGTTCCCGCTCGTCGTACTGCGGCCACTCCGGCAACCCGATATCACTCATGTGCTCCGCATCCTCCGCGTCATGCGTTCCGACCGTTTCACAAACCGTCCCCAGCGGGGATTTCTTCGGCACGGTACCCAAGCGAGGAGGGCATTTCCCATCCCCTATCGCACCCCCTATATTTCCCTTGCCCGAATGTCGCACGGAGATTCTTCGCGCCAAATGCGCAGCGCATGTTATAACGGCGGACGTGCAGTTGCTTTTGCTGAACGGACCGAATCTGGGGATTCTCGGGCGCCGGGAGCCGGAGATCTACGGGACCGACACGCTGGCCGACATCGAGTCGTCCGTCCGCGCCGAGGTGGCGGCGCGCGGCTGGGAGGTGGTGCCGGTGCAGCGCGAGTCGGAGGGCGCGCTGATCGAGACGTTGCACGGCCGGTGGGACACCGTCGGCGCGATCGTGAACCCGGGCGCGCTGATGATCGCCGGCTGGGGGCTGCGGGACGCGCTGGCCGCCTATCCGCGCCCGTGGATCGAGGTGCACCTGTCGAACGTGTGGGCGCGCGAGTCGTTCCGCCACGAGTCGGTGCTGGCTCCGGTGGCCGACGGGGTGATCGTCGGGCTCGGCGCGCTCGGCTACCGGCTCGCCGCCCGCGCCCTGCTCGCACTGGTGCCGGAATGACCCGGCTCGGGATCGACGTCGGCGGGACCAAGGTCGCGTTCCGGCTGGCCGCCGCGCACCGGCCGCCGCGCGACGCCGCGTTCCGCTGGCCGGCACCGGCGGACCCCGCCGAGGACTGGGCGGCCTTGGCCGGGGAGGTGGCGCGACTGCGCGCCGGGGCGGACCCGCCGATCGCGGCCGTCGGGGTCGCGCTGCCCGCCGCCGTCGACCCCGCCGGACGCGTCACCGCCTGGCCC
>NZ_JBEYYT010000766.1:0-2673 GCF_040645715.1 Spirillospora sp. NPDC046719
GCGCGTCGCTGTCCGGCGGCCAGCGGCAGCGGCTCGCGCTGGCGCGCGCGCTGGTGCGGCGCCCCCGGCTGCTCGTCCTGGACGACGCGACGTCCAGCGTCGACCCGCAGGTGGAGGCGCGCATCCTGCACAGCCTGCGGGAGGCCCAGTCCCTGCGCGACGACGGCGGCGGCGCGACCGTCGTGGTCGTCGCCTACCGCAAGGCCACGATCGCGCTGGCCGACGAGGTCGTCTACCTCGACCACGGCCGGGTCACCGGGCGCGGCACCCACGCGGAACTGCTGGAGACGTCCGAGGGGTACCGCGACCTCGTCAACGCCTACGAGCGGGCGGAAGCGGAACAGGAAGCGCTCGACGGCGGCGAGGAGGCCCTGGCATGACGGTCATCGACGAGGCGGCGGCCACCGAGGGCGGCCTCAGCACACTGCGGCGCGGCCTGCGCCTCAGCCCCGAGTTCCGCGCCGGGCTGGCGGGCACGCTGGTGCTGGCGCTGCTGTCCACGGCGGGCCGGGTGGTGGTGCCGATCGCCGTGCAGCAGACCATGGACAAGGGCCTGGACCGGGCCGGCGGCCCCGACATCGGCTTCATCCGCTCGGCGGTGCTGCTGTGCGCCGTCGCCGTGCTGCTCACGGCCCTGTGCGCGTACGCGATGAACGTCCGGCTGTACAAGACGTCCGAGGGCGGGCTCGCGGGGCTGCGCGTCAAGGCGTTCCGGCACGTCCACGACCTGTCGATGCTGACGCAGAGCGGCGAGCGGCGCGGCTCGCTGGTGTCGCGGGTGACGACGGACGTCGACCAGATCAGCAACTTCATGCAGTCCGGCGGGCTGATGTTCATCGTGTCGATCGGGCAGCTGCTCGTCGCGAGCGTGCTGATGCTCGTCTACTCGTGGCAGCTCGCGCTGCTGGTGTGGGCGGCGTTCCTGCCGCTGGCGTTCGCGCTGCGCCGCTTCCAGCGGCTCGTGTCCGCCCGGTACATGCAGGTGCGCGAGCGCATGGGCGACCTGCTCGCCGCGGTGAGCGAGTCGGTGGTGGGCGCGGCGGTCATCCGCGCGCACGCCTCCGAGGAGCGCACCGGGCGCCGCGTCGACGACACCGTCGACGCGTTCCGCAGCACGCAGACGCGCGCGCAGGCGATGGTCGCGCTGACGTTCCCGGTCAGCGAGCTGGTCGCGGCCATCGCGACCGGCGGCGTGGTCGTCGCCGGGACGCTGCTCGGCATCGGCGGCCACCTGACCGCCGGGGAGCTGGTCGCGTTCCTGTTCCTCGTCACCCTGTTCGTCAGCCCGATGCAGACGGCGACGGAGGTCCTCAACGACGCGCAGAACGCCATCGCCGGCTGGCGCCGCGTGCTGGGCGTCCTCGACACCGTCCCGGACGTCGCCGACCCCGGCGACGCCGGCGAGACCCTGCCGCGCGGCCCGATCGAGGTGCGGTTCGACTCCGTCGGGTTCGCCTACCCGGGCGGCCCGCCCGTCCTGCACGACGTGAACGCGACGATCGCGCCGCGCAGCCGCGTCGCGATCGTCGGGCAGACCGGGTCGGGCAAGACGACGTTCGCCAAGCTCCTCACCCGCCTCATGGACCCTGTGTCGGGGCGCGTCCTCGTCGACGGCGTGCCGCTGGACCGCGTCCGGTTCTCCTCGCTGCGCGAGCGGATCGTCATGGTCCCGCAGGACGGGTTCCTGTTCGACGCGTCCCTCGCCGACAACATCCGCTACGGCCGCCCGGACGCCACCGACGAGGACCTCGCCCTCGCGGTGACGGAACTGGGCCTCGCGGACTGGCTGGAAGGGCTCCCCCAGGGCCTGGACACCCCCGTCGGGCAGCGCGGCGAGTCCCTGTCGGCGGGCGAGCGGCAGCTCGTCGCGCTGGCCCGCGCCTACATCGCCGACCCCGACCTCCTCGTCCTGGACGAGGCGACCTCCGCCGTCGACCCGGCCACCGAGGTCCGCATCCAGCGGGCCCTGGACGGCGCGACCCGCGGCCGCACCGCGATCTCCATCGCGCACCGCCTGTCCACCGCCGAGGCCGCCGACGAGGTGATCGTCTTCGACGCGGGCCGCATCGTCCAGCGCGGCCCCCACGCCGACCTGGTCGCCCGCCCCGGCGTCTACGCCGACCTCCACGCCTCCTGGACAGCCCAACGCAACCTGTAACCAACCAACCCCAACCCGCCCCCACCCCGGCCCGGCCCCCCATGACCGGCCAGTCCGAACCCCAGCCCCACCGGGCCGAACCCCGGCCCTGGCTGATCCGAGCCCCGGCCAGGCGAGCCGAAGTCTGGCCGGGGTCAGCGGTTCGAAGCCCGCCCCGCCAAGCCACCCCCGGCAAGCCGAACGCCAGCCCTGGCGGGTTGAACCCCAGCCCCCGGCAGGTCGAAGCCCGGCCCCGGCTGGTTCAAACCCCGGCCCTGGCGGTTCGAAGCCCAGCCCCGGCTCATGCAAGCCCTGGCCGGGCGAGTCGAAGCCTGGCCGGGGCCGGCAGGTCGAAGCCCGCCCCTAGCAAGCCGACCCGGGCAAGCCGTACGCCGGCCCTGGCGGGTTGAACCTCAGCACAAGCAGGTTGAAGCCCGGCCCCGGCTGGTTCGAACCCCGGCCCCGGCGGGTTGAAGCCCAGCCCGGCAGGTTGAAGGCCAGCCACCTCACGGGCGGGCACGCGGAGCGAGTGCAGC
>NZ_JBEYYT010000767.1:0-2660 GCF_040645715.1 Spirillospora sp. NPDC046719
GCCGCGAAGAACGAGCGGCGCCGCCTCGACAAGCGCGGCGGCGCCCGGAAGGCCCCGGAGAACGAGCTGTAGTCCCCGCCCGGCGGGGCGGGGACCACGCGTTCCCTCAGGTCAGCGGGTTCGGAGAGGTCAGCCCTCGTCGGGCAGCGGCGGCAGCTCGCCGGTCCGCTCGTAGTCGCCGAGCATGGTGATGCGGCGGGTGTGCCGCTCCTCGCCGGAGTACGGCGTGGTCAGGAACAGCTCGACGAACCGCGTCGCGGTGTCCGCGTCGTGCTGCCGCGCGCCCAGGCTGATCACGTTGGCGTCGTTGTGCTCGCGGGCGAGCGTCGCGGTGTCCTCGTTCCAGACCAGCGCGGCCCGCACGCCCTTCACCTTGTTGGCCGCGATCGCCTCGCCGTTGCCGGAGCCGCCGATCACGATGCCGAGCGCGCCCGGCTCCGACGCCGTCCGCTGGGCCGCCCGCAGCACGAACGGCGGGTAGTCGTCCACGGCGTCGTACGCGAACGCGCCGCAGTCGACGGGCTCGTGCCCGTTGGCCTTCAGCCAGGAGACCAGGTGCTCCTTCAGCTCGAAGCCGGCATGGTCGGTTCCCAGAAACACGCGCATGGGCCCGATTCTCGCAGGCCCGCGACCCCGGCGCGCGCCGGGGTCATGAGGCCCTTTTCACACGTGGACGACGTTGCCGGCCCGGCGGGCCGCACCGCTGACGTGCGCGCTCACTGGGGCGGGGGCATCGGGCCCGGGTCGCGGGGCAGGTCGGGCTTGCGGTCGACCATCGTCCGGTCGGCGAGGTCGTCGTCCTCGTCGTCGTCCTCGTCGCGGGCCGTGTCCTCCTTGCGGGCCGCGTTCTCCGGGGCGGCGCCCGCAGGGGCGGCGTCCTGCGGCGCGGACTCCTCGGAGTCGTGCGCCTCCGGCTCCTCGCCGTCGCGCGGCGCGGCCGCTTCCGGCTCGGGCGCGGGCACGGCCGTCTCCGCGGCGGCCTCCGGTGCCGGGGTCTGAGCCGGGACGGCGGGCTGCGGCACCGGGGCGCCGGGCTGCGGCGGGACGGGCACGCCCTCCCACCCGGGCGACTGCGACGGGCGGGCCGGCGGGACGTACGGGACGGCGGCCGGGTGCTGCGGCGGCAGGCCCTGCCGGTCGGGCCCCGTCGGCATCGGCTGCGGCGCGCCCTGCGGCAGCCCCGGCGGAAGGCCCGGCTGCATCCCCTGCTGCGGGACGCCCGGCTGCTGGCCGTAGGGCTGCTGGCCGTACGGCTGCGGAGCGTAGGGCTGCTGCATCGGGCCGGCCTGCTGCGGGGCGTACGGCTGCTGCGCCCCGTAAGGCTGCTGCGGCGCGTACTGCCCGAACTGCTGCGGGACGGCCTGGCCGCGAGGACGGCTGAGCAGGAAGCCCGCGAGCGCGCCGATCCCCGCGAGCCACCCGTACAGCAGGCCGGAGGCCGCCCCCGCCTGGAGCGACTCGAAGAAGTTGCGGCTCACCGACCCGTTGGAGTACTTGACCGACCAGTTCAGCAGCAGCCCGGACACGCCCCCGGCGACGCCGCCCGCGACGACCGCGGCCCACCAGCCGGTGATCAGCGCGCCGAGCAGGCCGCGCTCGGGATCGATCGTCCGGGCGCCGGCCAGCACGAGCACCGCCACCACCGCGAACAGCAGCAGCGTGGTGAAGTCGTCCGACACGACGAAGCGCCAGTCCAGGCCGCGCGGCGGAGTGAAGCGCCAGGCGACGAAGAGCAGCCGGGCCACCAGCGGGCCGAGGCCCTCGTCGTACTTGAAGTCGCTCTTGTTGATCGCGTCGATGACCCACTGGTTGCCGACGAGCAGGGCCAGCACCAGAAGGGGCACCAGCGAGCCGCCCGACATCATGAACATCCGCCGCGTCGTCATGGCGGGCAGAGTAGTGCGGTTCATGGGCCGCCGGTAGGCCCGGCGTCACCCGGCGTAGGCGACCGGGAACCGGAACTCGGGATCGACCTGCGCGGCGAGGTCCTCGCCGGTCGCGCGGTTCGCCCAGCTGCGCGCGTTCTTGAGGTGGAACTCGACGGCCTGCCGCTGGAACCGGTCCCAGTCCTTGGGCCGCGCGTCGACCTCGGCGAGCATCCGGCCGAGGGCGGCCTCGTTGCCGTCCTCCAGCACCGCGCCGGACCGCCCCTGCTCCATCGCCCGGACGGCGGCGGACTGGCCGAGCCAGACGAGCAGGTCGTCGCCGACGTGCTCGCGCAGGTAGTCGACGTCGTCCTCGGACTGCACCTTGTTGCCGACGACGCGGATGGCGACGTCGTAGTCGCGGGCGTACTCGACGTACTGGCGGTAGACGCCGACGCCCTTCCGGGTCGGCTCGGCGACCAGGAACATCAGGTCGAACCGGGTGAACAGCCCGGACGCGAACGTGTCGGCGCCCGCGGTCATGTCCACGACGACGTACTCGCCGGGGCCGTCCAGCAGGTGGTTGAGGTAGAGCTCGACCGCGCCGGTCTTGGAGTGGTAGCAGGCGACGCCGAGGTCCTCGTCCTCGAACGGGCCGGTGACCAGCAGCGTCGCCCCGCCCACCTCCTGCCCCAGGGCGTGCACCGGGTCGTCGCCGCGCAGCCGCAGCAGCCGCCCCCCCCTGCCCGCCCGGGTGGTGATGACCAAGGTGGACGCGGAGCCCATGAGCCGGGT
>NZ_JBEYYT010000768.1:0-2658 GCF_040645715.1 Spirillospora sp. NPDC046719
GCGCCCGCCGCTCCGGCGCCCGCCGCCGCTCCGGCCCAGGCCCCCGCGCCCGCCGCGCGCCCGCAGGCCGCCGAGGACCCGGACGTCGAGGCCGTCCCGCTCAACCGCTTCCGCAAGGTCGCGGCGCGCCGGCTCACCGAGAGCAAGCGGAACGCGCCGCACTTCTACCTCAACCGGGAGGTGGACGCCGAGGCGCTGCTGGCGTTCCGCGCCACCCTCAACGAGGCGCTCGCCCCGGCGAAGGTCAGCGTGAACGACCTGGTCGTGAAGGCGGTGGCCACGGCGCTGCGCGAGCACCCCGAGGTCAACGTCTCCTACACCGAGGAGAACCTGCTCTTCCACAAGCGCGTGCACGTCGGCGTCGCCGTCGCCGTGGCGGACGGCTTGGTCGTCCCGGTCGTGAAGGACGCCGACCGCAAGAGCGTCTCGCAGATCGGCCGGGAGACCCGCGAGCTGGCCGGGAAGGCGCGGGACGGGAAGCTGTCCGCGCAGGAGATGAGCGGCGGCACGTTCAGCGTCAGCAACCTCGGCATGTTCGGCGTCGACTCGTTCTCCGCGGTGATCAACCCGCCGGAGGCCGCGATCCTCGCGGTCGGCGCCGTCCGCGACGAGCCGGTGGTGCGCGACGGGCAGGTCGTCCCGGGCAAGCGGATGGCGGTGACGCTCTCGGTCGACCACCGCGCCTGCGACGGCGCGACGGCCGCGAAGTTCCTCGCCCGCCTCGCCGAGCTGCTGCAGAACCCGCTGCTGATCGTGGCGTGAGCACGGCCCGGCCGCGAGCGTGAGCGCGCGGCCCCGGTGATCGCGGAGGTCACCGGGGCCGCGCGCCACTTGTCGTCTTTCTGACGACATGTGATCATTGCCGCCATGGCCGTGAACGTTCCGCTGGGTCCCCTGCTCGATCCGGCGTTCCACCTCGGGTCGGTGCCCACCACGTGGGCGGAGCTGCTCGGCTTCGCCACCGGCGCGGTCAACGTCTGGCTGGTCGTCCGGCAGAACATCCTGAACTGGCCGGTCGGGATCGCCAACGTCGTCCTGCTGGGCCTGGTGTTCCTGGACGGCGGCCTCTACGCCGACGCCGGGCTCCAGGTCGTCTACGTCGTCCTCCAGCTGTACGGGTGGTGGGTCTGGCTCTACGCCGGCGACGGCCGCGACGAGCTGCCCGTCCGGCGCACCGCGCGCACCGAGTGGGCCGGGCTCGCCGTCGCCGGCGCGGCCGGGACGGCGCTGCTGACCTGGATGCTGTCGGCCTGGACGGACTCCACCGTCCCGTTCTGGGACGCGCTGACCACCGCGCTGTCGCTCGCCGCGACCTACGGGCAGTCCCGCAAGCTGCTGGAGTCGTGGTGGCTGTGGATCGCCGCCGACCTGATCTACATCCCGCTGTACTTCTACAAGGAGCTGAAACTGACCGGCGCCCTGTACGTGCTGTTCCTCGCCCTCTGCGTCGCGGGCCTGGTCGCCTGGCGCCGCGACCTCCGGCGGCGGACGGCCGCGGTGCCGGCATGACCCACGAGCACGGGCTCGTCATCGGCAAGTTCTATCCGCCGCACGCGGGCCACCACCACCTGATCGACACGGCCGCCGCGGCGTGCGCCCGGGTGACGGTGGTCGTCGCCGCGTCCACCGTGGAGAGCGTCCCGCTCGCGCTGCGCACCGCCTGGCTGCGGGAGGCGCACCCGCAGCCGCACGTGGAGATCGTCCCGGCGGTGGACGACGCGGAGATCGACTACGGCTCCGACGAGATCTGGTCGGCGCACGTCGCGGCGTTCCGGGCGGGGCTCGCGCTGCGGTCGGGGCTCGGCGTGGCCGTCCCGCCGGTCGACGCGGTGTTCAGCTCCGAGCCGTACGGCGCCGAGCTGGCCGCCCGGTTCTCCGCCGTCCACGTGCCGGTGGACCCGCCGCGCGAGCGGTTCCCGGTCAGCGGCACCGCCGTCCGCGCTGACCCGGTGGCGGCGTGGGAGTGGCTGTCGCCGCCCGTCCGCGCGTACCTGGCGCGCCGCGTCGTGGTGACCGGCGCCGAGTCGACCGGCACGACGACGCTGGCGCGCGCGCTCGCCGCGCACTACGCCGGACGCGGCGGCGTGTGGGCGGCGACGCGGTGGGTCCCGGAGTACGGGCGCACCTTCACCGAGGAGAAGCTGGCCGCCGCGCGCCGCGCCGCGGGCGACCCGTCGCTGTGGCTGGACGGCCTGGGCTGGGAGTCCGCCGAGTTCACCGCGATCGCCGAACGGCACGCCGCGCTGGAGGACGCCGCCGCGCGCACCGGTTCGCCGCTGCTGGTCTGCGACACCGACGCGTTCGCGACCGCGCTCTGGCACGAGCGGTACCTCGGCGCGCCCGCCCCGGACGTCGAGGCCGTCCACGAGCGGGTCCCGCACCACCTGTGGATCCTGACCTCGCCGGACGGCGTGCCGTTCGAGCAGGACGGCTGGCGGGACGGCGAGTCGATCCGGTCCTGGATGTCGGACCGGTTCCGGGAGGAGCTGGAGAGGCGGGGCCTGCCGCACATCGTGGTCACCGGCCCGCACGAGGAGCGGCTCGCCGCCGCCGTCGAGGCCGCCGACGCGCTGCTCGCGCGCGGCTGGTCGTTCAGCGCACCCCTGGCCCCGTAGCCCCGGACGGCTCGGCCGGCCCGGACGGCTCGGCCGGCTCGGC
>NZ_JBEYYT010000769.1:0-2644 GCF_040645715.1 Spirillospora sp. NPDC046719
ACGGGCGGCAACATCAAGTCCTACCTCCGCACCAACACCCCCACGAACGCCCCGCCCACAACCGGCCCCCCCCCCCGGGGGGGGTGGCGCCCCGTCGTCATTCGCCGGAGGCGGCGGGGATGCGGGTGCGGGTGGCGGGCGCGCGGCGCCCGACGATGAAGTACAGGACGATCGCGGCGCTGAGCACCAGCGAGCCGGTCGGGCTGAGCAGGGCGATCGCCGCGGCGATCGCGTAGCCGACCGGGCCCAGCAGGGACCGGGCGCGGGCGCGCCGCGCTTCGTCGCGCGCCCGCGGATGCATCAGTTCGGGGCGGCGGCACAGGTGGTTCCAGAACAGGGTGAACCACAGCGACGCCGCCGCCATGGACACCGAGTAGAAGACCGCCGCGGCGGGCGCGTCGCCCCTGCCGAGGTGGTCGCCGAGGGTGGCCGCCGGCAGGGGCAGGAACGCGATCGTCGCGAGCATCCCGAGGTTGAGGAACAGCAGCCCGCGGTCCACCTTCCGCACCTGGTGGAACAGGTTGTGGTGGTGGATCCAGGCGATCCCGATGATGAGGAACGAGACCGCGTAGGCGTCCAGCGCGGGCCATTCGTGCCGCAGCCCCGACCAGACGCCCTCGTCCGCGGCCGGCGGCCTGACGTCGAGGATCAGCAGGGTCGCCGCGATCGCGAAGACGCCGTCGCTGAGCGCCCGCAGCCGGTCGGGGGAGATGTGCTGCTCGTCGTCCTCCCCCGGTGCGGCGGCGGGCGGGTCGGTGGGGAAGTCGGCGGCCACGGTCGTCTCCTCGCGCTGTGATCGGCAGGCGACAGAGTAGGGCAGCCGGGACGAACCGGCGAGCGGTGCGGCGTCCGGGAGCCGGTCAGCGGCCGGTCGGCAGGCTGAGGCCGCCGTTGCACTCGATGACCTGGCCGGTGACGAACCCGTTGGCCGCGGCGAGCAGGACGGCCTGCGCGACGTCCTCGGGCCGCCCCACCCGGCCGACCGGCAGCGCGGCGGCGTGCTGGGCGAACATCGCGTCCCGCTGCTCGGCGGGCATGCCGTCCCACCACGGCGTCTCGATGACGCCGGGGGAGACGGCGTTGACGCGCAGCGGCGCCAGCTCGGTCGCGAGCGGCCGCACCATCGCCTCCAGCGCGCCGTTGATCGCGGCGAGGCCGGCGGTGCCGGGCAGCGCCGCGCGGGCGGACGAGGCGGTGATGAAGGTGACCGAACCGTCCTCGGTGAGCCGCGGCAGCGCCGCCTGGACGATCCGCAGGTGCAGCCAGAACTTCGCCTCGAAGCCGTGGCGGAGGTCGCCGAGGTCCAGCGTGGCGAACGGGCCGGCGCCCGATCCGCCGCTCAGCGCGAGGACCAGGTGGTCGTAGCGGGTGTCCTCGGCGAAGAACGCGGTCACCTCGTCGGGCGAGGAGGCGTCGACGCGGCGGGCGGTGAGGCCGTCCGCGGCGGCCTTGGCGAGGCGCTCCTCGTCCCGGCCGGTGATCACGACGTCGGCGCCCTGGCCGGCGAACAGCTCGGCGGTGGCCGCGCCGATGCCCGAGGTGCCGCCGAAGACGAGGGTGCGCTTTCCGGTGAGCGACATGGCCGGCTCCTTAGATTGTCGAGACCTTCTGTCTCGACAAGTATTCATCGAGACCGGCGGTCTCGTCAAATGGGTAGGGTGGTGCCATGAGTGACAGCCGACGGCCGCACACCGGGCGGCGCCGCAACGAGGCCGCGCGGCGCGCGATCCTCGACGTCGCCGTGGACCTGCTCGCCCGCGACGACGGCGTCCCCGTCACGATCGACTCGCTCGCCGCCGCGGCCGGTGTCGGCAAGCAGACGATCTACCGCTGGTGGCCGTCCAAGGGCGCGGTGCTGCTGGAGGCGATGGCCGAGCGCGCGGGCGCCGACATCCCCGTGCCCGACACCGGGACGCTCCGCGGCGACCTCGAAGGCTTCCTGGCCGCGACGTTCCGCGGCGCCGGCCAGCGGCTCACCGCGTCCGTCCTGCGCCACTCGATGGCCGAGGCGCAGCGCGACCCGCACGCGCGCGAGCACATGCGCGCGTTCGTCGAGTCGCGGCGCCGCGTGCTGACCGGGCTGCTGGAGCGGGCGCGCGACCGCGGCGAGATCGCGGCCGGCGCCGACCTCGCCCTGATGGTCGACCAGGTCTACGGAGTGCTCTGGTACCGCGTCCTCGTCGGGCACGAGCCGCTCGGCGACGCGCAGGCCGCCGAGCTGGCCCGCGCCCTGTCCGACCAGGCGGCCGCCCGCCTCGACGGCGGCGACCGCTGACCTGGGACCGCTGACCTGGGACCGCTGACCAGGGCCCGCTGACCAGGCCCGCTGACCAGGCCCGCTGACCGGGGCCCCTTGAGCCGGGCCCGCCGAGCCGAGTCTGGTGACCCGGGGCCTCTGACGCGCGGGCCGCCGCGTCCGGTCCGGCCGCCGTGCACGGGCGTGCTGTTCGCTCGTGCGGAGAGCCGGGCCGTTTTCGTTTCCGCTCTTGACATGACGGTGGCTGTACATCGATGGTGTGTGAACGATCACGTGAACGTTAATGTGACGCAGCCGACACCACCGGAAGGCCCCCGTCAGCATGAGGACCCCCCGTCCCCCCGCCCGCCCGGCCGCCGCGCTCGCCGCGGCCGCCTGCGCCGTCGC
>NZ_JBEYYT010000770.1:0-2643 GCF_040645715.1 Spirillospora sp. NPDC046719
GCGCCGCGCGGCCCGGTCCGGCTGCCGCTGCGCCGCGCCCGAACCGCCCTCGCGAGCGACCCCGTCCGCCCCGCCGTCGCGCCGCTCCTCGCCGTCCACCGGTCCGCCTGCCCGGGCGGCGACGAGGCGGAACTGCTGCGCGGCTACGAGGTCGCCGAGCGCCTGCACCGCGGGCAGCTCCGCAAGTCGGGCGCGCCCTACATCACCCATCCGCTGGCCGTCGCGATGATCCTCGCCGGGATGGGGATGGACACCACCACGCTCGTCGCCGCGCTGCTGCACGACACCGTCGAGGACACCCCCTACACGCTCGGCGAGCTCCGCGCCGACTTCGGCGAGGAGGTCGCCGTCCTCGTCGACGGCGTGACGAAGCTGGACGGCAGCCGGTGGGGCGAGCGCGCCGAGGCCGAGACGTTCCGCAAGATCGTGCTCGCGGCGGCGGCCGACCTGCGCGTCCTGGTCATCAAGCTGTCGGACCGGCTGCACAACCTGCGGACCCTGCGCTACCGGCCCGCGCACAAGCGGGCCCCGTACGCCAAGGCGTCGCAGGAGTTGCTCGTCCCGTTCGCCGAGCGGCTCGGCATCCACGTGCTGAAGCGGGAAATGGACGACCTGGCGTTCGCCGCGCGCGCCCCCGAGGAGCACGCCGCGACCGCGAGCGCCGTCCGGGCCGCGCTGCGGCGGGCCGACGCGGCCTTCGCGCCCGCCGTCGCGCGCATCCGCGACGCGCTCGCCGAGCACGGCGTCCGCGCGCGCGTGCAGATCCGGCCGTCGCACCTGTACGCGGTGCACGAGACGTTCGGCGGCCATCTCGCGGGGCTGCGGCCCTGCGAGGCGGCGCGGCTCCTGCTGCTGGTCGACGGCGAGGAGCGCGACTGCTACATCGCGCTCGGCGCGGTGCACGCCGCGCTGCACCCGGTCGCCGGGCAGGTCCGCGACCACATCGCGATGCCGAAGGACAACATGTACCGGTCGCTGCACACGCGCGTCATCAGCCCGGACGGCGACCCGTTCGACGTGATCGTGCGGAGCGAGGCGATGCACCCGGTCGCCGAGTACGGCATCGTCGCGCACATCCGGCAGGCCCGCGACGACGCCGCCACCGCCGACGCCGTGGCGGGCCGCCGCGACCTGGCGTGGCTGAGCCGGCTGCTGGCCTGGCAGTCCAACGCGCCGTCCGCCGACTTCCTGGACGGCCTGCGCGCCGACCTCGCCGCCGGGCACCTCGCCGCGTTCGCCCCGGACGGCCGCGCCGTGCCGCTGCCGGAGGGCGCGACCGCGCTCGACTTCGCCTACGCGCTGGACCCCGGCACCGGCGACCGCTGCATCGGCGCCGTCGTCAACGGCCGGCTCGCGCCGATGTCGGTGCAGGTCCGCAGCGGCAACGTGGTGGAGGTGCTCACCGACCCGGCCGGCTCCCCGTCCGAGGACTGGCTGGACTTCGCCGTGACGGTCCCGGCGCGCATGCACATCCGGCGGAGCCTCGCGCTGCGGCGCGCGGAGGAGGCGGCGGACGCGGGGCGCCGCGCCCTCGTGCGGGCGCTGGCGCAGCGGCGGCTCGACCTGCTCGCCGCGGAGGCGCGCGGCGACTCGCTGGCCGTCGCCCGCGACCTCGGCTACGGCGAGATCGAGCAGATGTACGGGGCGCTGGCGGCCGGCGCGCTCGGCCTCGACGACCTGGTGGCCCGCTTCACCCGACTCTGACATTCCCGACTACCCTGGTCCGCGTGATGATCGCATGAGCGGCGAAGGGCCGTTCGAATACGGCGTGGACGGGCCGAAGGTGATCGTGGCCGGCGTCGACGGGTCGGAGACCTCGCTGCACGCCGGCGCGTACGCGTGGGGCCTGGCGCGCCGCGGCGGCGCGCGGCTGATCCTCGTGCACGTGGAGCGCATCGCCGCGCTGTCCACCCTCACCGCCGGCGGCGCCGCGGTGATGCGGGAGGCCGGCGAGGCCATCGCCGAGGACCTGCGCCGCGAGCTGGAGCGCGCCGCCGAGCGCGCCGACGTCCGGTACGAGTTCGTCACCGAGCAGGGCGACCCGTTCACCGTGATCTCCCGCATCGCCGACGAGGCCCGGGCGGACGCGGTGTTCGTGGGCGCGGGCGCGCAGGCCGGGCACCGGCTGATCGGGTCCGTCGCGGTCCGGCTGGTCCGCACGGGCCGCTGGCCGGTGACCGTCGTCCCGTGACCCGGCCGCGGTCGGCGGCGCGGCGGCCAGGTTGGACGGCGGCGCCGGGGGAAGTGGTCGGGTGAACCGTGCGGAGGACGAGGCGGGGGCGGCGATGTCGGAGCCTTACCTGACGGAGGTCGGCTGGGCTGGGTCCGCGCTCCGCGTCGCCGGCGCGATCAGGCGCGACGACGACCTGCCGGCGGCGCCGGAGATGGAGTTGCTGCTGCGCGAGCGCGACGGCGACGGGCTGCTGCGGCTCCCCGCGTCCGTCGGCGCGGAGGACGGCCTCGTCACCTTCGAGGCGCTGGTGGACGTCGCGGCCGTCGAGCGCGGCGAACCGCTGCCCGGCGGGCTCTGGGACGTCGACCTGGCGATCGGCACGCCGCCCGAGGGCCGCGTCGTCGCGCGCGGGCCCGCGCGCGCGCCCGGCCGCGACACCCCCCCGCCGCGGCGGGGCCAGCCCGGCGCGG
>NZ_JBEYYT010000771.1:0-2629 GCF_040645715.1 Spirillospora sp. NPDC046719
GGGTCGTCGCCCGCTTCGAGGCCCGGCTGGAACGCGCCGTCCGGCGGCTGACGGCCGAGGCGGAGCAGGGCGGGCCGCTGGTCCGGGCGGCGCTGGCGGGCGCCCGGGCCCTCTACGACGGCAGGTCGCCGGGGCGCGCGCTGCTCAGCTTCGGCTGGACGGCGCTGAAGGAGACGCTCAAGCGGATCTTCGGCGGCGGGCGGCGCGGCGGCCTGGTCGCCATCGTCGAGCAGATCGACGTGGGCGCGCCGTGCCGGCTGGTCTACGACCAGTGGACCCGCTTCGAGGACTTCCCGTCCTTCATGAAGAAGGTGGTCGGCGTCGAGCAGGTGTCCGACGAGAAGCTGCACTGGAAGGCGCGGATCTTCTGGTCGAGCCGGTCCTGGCGGTCGACGATCGTCGAGCAGGTCCCGGACCGGCACATCGTCTGGCGCTCCGAGGCCGCCAAGGGCCGGGTGGACGGGACCGTCAGCTTCCACGAGCTGACGCCCGACCTGACCCGCGTCCTGCTCGTCCTGGAGTACCGCCCCGGCGGCCTGTTCGAGCGGACCGGCAACCTGTGGCGCGCGCAGGGCCGCCGGGTCCGGCTGGAGCTCAAGCACTTCCGCCGCCACGTCATGACCCGCTCGCTCACCGCCCCCGGCGGAGTCGAGGGCTGGCGCGGCGAGATCCATGAAGGCGAGGTCGTCAGGGCCTCGTGACACAGAACCCCCACATCGAACCCCTGCGGAGGATACGCACCATGAATCGCGGAACCAGGGTGGGCCCGGTGCCCATCGGACAGATCGCTCGACGGCTGCCGGTCGGCCGGCGGAGCCCGTCGGGCCTCGCCCGCATCACGCAGAACCTGCCGAGCGGCATCCCCGGCGGCAAGGCGCTCGGCGCCACCGGCGGCGTCCTGCTCGGCGCCGGCGCCGCCGTCGCGGCGAGCCGCGCGCTCGGCCGCGGGAACGGCCGGGCGGACGGGACCGAGGAGCAGGACGAGAGCGGCGGCACCGCCGCGAAGAGCACCTCGGGCGGCCCGGCGAAGAGGACGGCGAAGACGGCGAAGGACGCCGCGAAGGGCGCCGGGGACACCGCCAAGGAGGCCGCCGGCAAGCCCGCCGAGCAGGCGAAGGGCCTGTTCGGACGGCTCAAGGACACCGTCGGCGGCGCCCTGAAGAAGGGCGGCGGCAAGGGCGGCGGCGGCAAGAAGGTGAAGGTCACCAACATCATCGAGCACACCGACATCGGTGCGCCGCGCCGCCTCGTCTACGACCAGTTCACGCAGTTCCAGGAATTCCCGTCCTTCATGAAGAAGGTCATCAGCGTCGACCAGGCGGACGACGAGAAGCTGAACTGGCAGGCGAAGATCTTCTGGTCCAAGCGGACCTGGGAGGCGACGATCGTCGAGCAGGTCCCGGACGAGCACGTCGTCTGGCGCTCCAAGGGCGCGAAGGGCCACGTGGACGGGACGGTCAGCTTCCACGAGCTGGCGCCGAACCTGACCCGCGTCCTGGTGGTCCTGGAGTACCACCCGCAGGGCCTGTTCGAGCGGACCGGCAACATCTGGCGCGCGCAGGGCCGCCGCGTCCGGCTGGAGCTCAAGCACTTCCGCCGGCACGTGATGACGCAGTCGCTGACCCGCGCCGACGAGATCGAGGGCTGGCGCGGCGAG
The DNA here is from genome assembly GCF_040645715.1 of Spirillospora sp. NPDC046719. Classification (NCBI taxonomy): domain Bacteria; kingdom Bacillati; phylum Actinomycetota; class Actinomycetes; order Streptosporangiales; family Thermomonosporaceae; genus Spirillospora; species Spirillospora sp. NPDC046719. Next base: position 1,658 of record NZ_JBEYYT010000771.1, read on the forward strand.
ATCCGCGACAGCGAGGTCGTCAAGACCCATGAGGACGCGCTGAAGGAGGAGGAGAAGTCCGGGAACGGCCGCAAGGCCCGGGGCGGCTCCGGCTCCAACGGCAGGAACGGCGGCAAGGAGAAGGACGCCGCCAAGGAGAAGGACGGCGCCAAGGAGAAGGACAAGGAGTACGAGGAGGCGTCCCGGTAGCCCGGCGCGTCCGCGGGCGGTCAGCGGATCATCCGGGCCAGCTCGACGCGCGACCGGATCCCGAGCCGGGTGAACACGTTGCGGAGGTGGTGGTCGATGGTCCGCGGGCTGAGCAGCAGCCGCGCCGCGATCTCGCGGTTGGTGGCCCCTTCGGCGACCATCCGGGCGATGTGCGCCTGCTGCGCGGTGAGGCCGGTCAGCGCTGGTGGCTCCCCGGGCCCGGCGGCGGTGCGCGGTGCAGCCGCCTCCGGGTCCGGGGCCGGGCCCGCGTCGCCTGCCGCGCGCAGTTCCGCGCGGGCCTGCCCGGTCCACGGGACGGCGCCGTACCGCTCGAAGATCCGCAGTGCCGTGCGCAGGTGCTCGCGGGCGGCGCGCGGGCGGCGGCCGCGCCGGAGCCGGGCGCCGAACAGCAGCTCGGTGCGGGCCAGCTCGAACACCGCGTCCGCCGACTCGTGCAGCCGGAGGGCCTCGGTGTAGTGCGCGGCGGCCTCGTCGTCGCGTTCGGCGAGCAGGGCGGCGCAGCGGCGGGCGAGCGCGAGCCGTCCCGGGGTCCGCGTCGCGTCCGCCCAGCGGGTGAAGTCCTCGGCGGCGCGGGCGGCGCGCTGCCGGTGGCCGGTGTAGGCGAGGGCCTCCACCAGGTGCGGCGCGGCGAGCAGCCGGGCGAGCGGGTGCGCCAGGCCGGCGCCGCCGGGCAGCCGCAGCCGCGCGGCGGCGTCGCCGGGACGGTCCGCGCCGCCGCGTTCGGCGCCTGGGCGCCCGCCTGCCTCGACCTCGCCGCGGACC
>NZ_JBEYYT010000772.1:0-2623 GCF_040645715.1 Spirillospora sp. NPDC046719
ATGTCATAAAAATGTGGGACAAAATCAAACAACAATTAGACAAACAAGGCATAACCGAGTACCGCCTTGCCAAAATGACAGGCATAAGCCCTCAGCAGTTACACGAAATTAAAAAACGCAATACAAAAAACCCGAAATGGCTCACAGTCGTTAAGATTGCGGAGGCATTAGGAGTTAGTTTAGATGAATTTAAATAATCGTACAAAAAAAGCCGGACATCTCCCCAGATAAACGACTTTAAATATTAAGTAAGGCAAGCCTTGTAGGGCTTTGCTTTACTCTAATTATAACAAATTGGAGAATAAAAACAAATGAATAATACAGCAAACAAGGAAACTTATATCCTTGATGATTCAATCGCCTTTGAACTCATGGACTTATTAAAAGCCAAAGCACGCCATTTTATCCAGCTTAATGAGTACGTTTATCGCTTGTTTGACGGTCAATCAGTTGTGACTTTCACAACTTTAGAAAACGATATTCAAGTAGAAATGGTTAAGGGGTAGGGTATGAAATTTAAAACATTTAATTTAAGAGCTTACCATCGCAAAGACGAAACTATGCTTTCATTTGTTCTCAAAGGTGGACGGATACCAACAAGCAGAATCCTTTGTATTAAAAAAGGCAACCCTTTTAAGATGAAAATCACGCACGAAATTGCTGAAAAGTACCGTATTAAACAAGAAATTAAGCAAACGCGAAAGAAAACAGACAGCCCTAACGGGTTGTATCCATTAATTGAAGCCATTGAAAAAGATGTATCTCAATTGTTAAATAAACAAGATAAGGACGATTGGGAGGGATGGAAACGCGTTTTTGCTTACGAATATCTTTATGATGTAGCTTTTAACCGAGGTGTTCGTCAGGAAAGACAACGTAGAAAAACCCAGCACAAAGCATTGACGGCATTTGATATTATCAGTTCCGAAGATGTTTCAGAGCTTTCTCATGAACTGGGAATTAGTGAAGATAAACTAACGTACGCAGTTATGGAAGTTATTTCTAAACGTAAGAACGGAGGCAAAAAATGAATGATGACACACTAACAAACCTTGTTGCCCGTGGCTTAGTGGATAAAATCATTCATTTATTTAATAAATATCTTGGCACACAACTCAAAATCAGAAATGAAAAGCGGGTATTACCTTATATCTCTAAAAAGCGTGTTATGGAAGACTTAGATATATCAGACGGCACACTTGATAATTGGGAAAAGTACGGATTGAATCGCTATAAACCAAGATACAAAACTTCACTTATTTACTATTTGATTGATGATATATGCAAGTTCATCGTCATAGATACTTAGCAACTTGTCAGGCAAGGCAAATTTTATTAGAGGATTGAGAAAATGACAAATATTATTAGAGCTTGCCCTTATGTGGCTGGTATTGATAGCGTAGGTATGAGAAGTTTAAAAGGCTATCACACAGAGCTGACAGACAAGCAGATTGAAAAAATAGACCCATTGAACGCAAATACAGGCACAGTTGATTATAGCTTTAAAGTTCGTAAATATAAGCACGGTGTCCGATTTAAGGGTGAGAAAGAGGGCGGAGAAATCAGCTTATTTGATGAGGTAGCGAAATGATAGAACACCACCAAGGCTACACGGCAAGGAAACGGCTAGGGCGGAATAGTTTCAGGACGATAGGAAAACACCCCTATAAGATGATTCACAATGCAAGAGCGGTTAAATATGACTTAATACAGCAGTTTGAAGCTAGCACAAGCATAAACTTACCTAGTGGAGTGAAAAGCAACTTATGCACTCAAGTAAGCCCAGTTTTGGGCAAGCAACTGGCTATCATGAAATTACAGATAAAGGAAACTAAACCATGAAAATTACTATTGATGTCCTTGAAAATGAAAGTAATAAGGACAATTTAGAGTATCTTATCAGCGATACAAGCAACGAAGCTATTACTGTTTTAATGTTTGCCTTGATTGGCGAAGCTAGACAGAGAGCAAGCTATGAGCAATTTTTAGAAACCATCACTAGAATTTGGGGGTATCTCAATGAAGATAACTGACTTACAGACGTTAGACCAAAATATTATTAAATTTCTTGCCGAACACAGAGGAATTGACCGAGCTGTCAAAGGCAAGATTTTAGCACAAGCCCTTGATATTGATTTTAGAACGCTTCAGAGCAGAATTGAGTACCTCCATAAGCAGGGTTGCGCCATTGGTTCGATTGATAACGGCTATTTTATTCCAACTAACGAAGACGAGCGCAGAGCCGGAATTATCAAGAAACAACGCACAGGCATAGCGATTAATAATGCGGTCAATGGCTATACCCTTGCAGAACTTGATTGGATTGACCAACTTTTTAAGGAGGAATGACTATTGACACCCAAAGAACAAGCCCTAAACTGTATTAGTCGTGGCTTTTCTGTTATCGCTGGTTATCCTGTAGGAAAAAGCGAAAGGGCAATTATAAAGGGGAGTTCCTCAGGAAGCCTTGATGAAATCACAGTAAGCGCGTGGTTCGATGAAATACCGAACCGTAACATCATGATTAATCTTAGAAATAGCGGTTTGATTTGTATTGACTTAGACCAGCACCAAAACGGACAGAATGGACGGAATGTTTTCAGTCGCTTGTGGAATGAACACA
>NZ_JBEYYT010000773.1:0-2611 GCF_040645715.1 Spirillospora sp. NPDC046719
GCGCTGCCGCGGCTGGCCGGCGCCCGGCGGCCCCTTCCGCCCGCCGTGGAGGCCGAGCGCGCCCGCCTCGGCGCCTAGAGCCGTTCGCCGGAGGCGGGGAGCGTCACGCGTCGCGCGCGCCCGCCCGGCCCCGGACCAGCAGCACCGTGAACGCGGTCCCGACCAGCGCGACCGCCCCGAGCGCCCACCCGGTGCCGTACTCGGCGTGCCGGGTGGAGCCGCTCGACTCCGCCGCCGTCAGGAACAGCGTCCCGATCGTCGCGATGCCGATGACCTGGCTGATCTGCATGAGCGTCAGCAGCAGCCCGCTGGCGTCCGCCGCGTCCGCCGCCGGGACGTGCTCCAGCCCCACCGTCATGATGATCGACATGACCCCGAGGCCGAACCCGATCACCGCGGTGAGCAGCTCGTACGCGACGCCGCCGCCCGCCAGCGGGCCGACGCACAGGTAGCCCGCGGCGGCGAGGGCGAAGCCGGCCGGGATCACCCGGCGGTGCCAGCGGGCCGGGAGCCGCTGCCAGTTCAGCCCCACCAGCGCGAACGCGGCGACGCACGGGACGAACGCCAGACCCGACCGCAGCGGCGACATCCTCAGGTCGCCCTGCAGGTGCAGCGTCGTGGTGAAGAGGAACGAGCCCCACGTCCCCGGCGCCAGCATGAGCGCCCCGCAGGCGGGCAGCAGCCGCGGCGCCCGCAGCACCCGCGGCGAGATCAGCGGCCGGCCCCCGCGCGCCGCCGCGCCCCGCTCCACCGCGACGAACGCGGCGAGGAACGCGGCGCTCGCCGCGAGCGAGAACCAGCCCCACAGCGGCCAGCCCAGCTCGTGCCCGAGGATCAGCGGGACGACGAACAGCAGCACGGCCGGCGACAGCGTGAGCAGCCCCGGGACGTCGACGCCCCCGCCCCGCGCGCCGCCGTCGCGCGGCAGCAGCCGCGGCCCCGCCGCCAGCAGCACCGCGCCGATCGGGACGTTGACGAGGAACACCGTCCGCCAGCCCGCGCCGAACAGGTCCGCGCTCACCAGCAGGCCCCCGGCCGCCTGGCCGACGACCACCCCGCCCGCGATCACCGCCGAGTAGAGGCCGAGCGCGCGCGCCCGTGCCGCGCCGGCGAAGTTCCGCTGGATCATCGACATCACCTGCGGCGTCATCAGCGCCGCCCCGGCGCCCTGCAGGAACCGGAACCCGACCAGCGGCCAGGTGGACGGCGCCAGGCCGCAGGCCAGCGACAGCACCGTGAACGCGGCCAGGCCGGCGTGGTACGCCCGGCGGTGCCCGGCGATGTCGCCGAGCCGCGCCCCGGTGATCAGCAGCACGGCGTAGGTGATGGTGTACCCGGCGACGATCAGCTGCAGCCCCGCGCCGGACGCGTGCAGGTCCGCCCGCATCGTCGGCAGCGCCACGTTGACGATGTTCACGTCGAGGATGGCCATGAACTGTCCCAGCAGCAGGAGGCCGAGCGTCAGGCCGCCGGGACCGCTCCGCGCATCCCGCTCGGGAACGACCCCGCGCAGATCGGTTGTCTGTGTCATGGGAACGACACTGGTGCCGATCCGGTACCGGTAACGAGAGCCCCTCGATACTGGTACTGACAGCACCTGGCAACGGACGCGCGCGGAGGGCAGGGTGGAACCGTGACGACCACCGGAACGGCGACCAGGCGCGGGACCTCCCGGCGCCGCACCGAACTGGCCGAGTTCCTGCGCAGCAGGCGCGAGCGGATCACCCCGCACGAGGTCGGGATGCCGCCGGGCCCGCGGCGCCGCACGCCCGGACTGCGCCGCGAGGAGGTCGCGCAGCTCGCCGGGGTGGGCGTCACCTGGTACACCTGGCTGGAGCAGGGCCGCCCGATCAACGCCAGCACCCAGGTGCTGGACGCGGTGGCCCGCACGCTGCGCCTCGACGGCGCCGAGCGCGAGCACCTGTACCGGCTGGCCGAGGTGCCGGAGGCGGAGCCGCCCGACGAGGCCGAGCAGCTGCCCGAGGACATGCGGACGATCCTGGACGGGCTGCTGCCGCTGCCCGCGTCGGTGTGCAACGCCCGCTCCGACGTGCTCGCCTGGAACGCCGCCTTCTCGGCGATCTTCCCGTCCGTCGAGACGTTCCCGCCGTCCGAGCGCAACACGATGTGGATCACGTTCACGACGCCGCCGTGCTGCAACCCGATCGGGAACATGGCCGAGGAGATGCCGATGCACGTCGCGGTGTTCCGGTACCGCTACAGCCGGCACATGAACGAGCCGGGCTGGAAGGAGCTGGTCCAGCGGCTCCAGGCGGCCAATCCGGAGTTCGCGCGGCTGTGGGCCGAGCACGAGGTGGCCCTGCCGGGCCCGCGCGTGAAGGTCTTCCGGCACCCCGTGGTCGAGGAGATCCGCACCCGCACCACCAACCTGGACATCGCCGGGTCGGCGGGCGCCCGGCTGACCGTGTACACGCCCACCGACGACGAGAGCCGCGAGCGGATCTCCTGGCTGCTCGCCCATCCCGAGCTCGCCGCGCCGGCCCACCGCCACTGATCAGCGGCCGCGGGCGCGGCGGGCGATCACCGCGAGGTCCGTCGCCGCGATCGCGGCGACGATGACGCAGACCACCGCCGCGCCCCAGGCCGAGCC
>NZ_JBEYYT010000774.1:0-2584 GCF_040645715.1 Spirillospora sp. NPDC046719
GCTGGGGAGCCTCCTGCGGCTCCGGGCGCGGCGCGGCCCGCGCCCGGGCGGGGGGCGGCGCCGCGGGGGGGGCCGGGGGCGGGGCGGGCGGGACGGCGTGGTTCGACGACGCCGCCGGGCCCGTCGTGCGCCCCTACGCGCTCACCGGAGGCCGCACCCACTACGAGGGCGTCGAGTTCGACCTCGTCGCGCTGATCGAGGCCGTCGAGGCGCCGGGCGGCGCGGACTCGAACCCGGCGATTCCGGCGTCTCCGTGGTCGCCGGAGCCGGAACATGACATGATCCTGGAGCTTTGCCGCACCCCGTTGTCGGTCGTCGAGATAGCGTCGGATCTGGAACTTCCCCTCGGGGTCGTCCGGGTCCTGCTCGGCGACCTGCTCGACCGTTCGCTGATACAGGTCCGGCGCCCCGCGCCGGTGGCGCAGTTCCCGAGCGAGCGCGTACTCAAGGAAGTGATCGATGGAATCCGTGCGCTCTGACGCGGCCGCCCAGGCGGGCGACTCCGCGCTGACCGTCAAGATCCTCGTGGCCGGTGGCTTCGGAGTCGGCAAGACCACCCTGGTGAGCGCGGTCAGCGAGATCCGTCCGCTGCGCACCGAGGAGGCGCTGACCGAGAAGAGCATCGGCATCGACGACACCACGGCGGTGTCGTCGAAGACCACGACGACCGTGGCGATGGACTTCGGGCGGATCACGCTGCCGAACGGCCTGGTGCTGTTCGTGTTCGGCACGCCCGGCCAGGACCGCTTCTGGTTCATGTGGGACGAGCTGGCCAAGGGCGCGCTCGGCGCGGTGGTGCTGGTCGACACCCGCCGGCTGGCCGACTGCTTCGCCTCGGTGGACTACTTCGAGCGGCGCGGCGTGCCGTTCATCATCGGGGTCAACCGGTTCGACGGCGCCGGCCGGCACACCCCCGACCAGGTGCGCGACGCTCTCGACCTGTCGCCCGACATCCCGGTGATCGACTGCGACGTCCGCGACCGCGAGGACGCCAAGCGCGTGCTCATCACGCTCGTCGAGCACATCATGCGCACGATGAGCGGCAGCCGCCAGGCCGTCACCTACTGACGGGCGGGCTGACGGGCGGGGGCGCGCGGGCGCCCCTCCTCGTGACGTCCTGACCCCTGCGAGCGAGCCCCGGACCCGGCACGTTCCGGTCCGGGGCTTTTTCGCGGGCAACTTTGTCCTGTGACAGGAGAAAGTTCGAAAGAGTTGGGTGAAAGGTCTTCTCAAGTCGACGAAAGCCGGTTACGGTCTCGGCATGAGACCGGGGTCACACGGCCCCGGCGCCCCGAACGGCACCCGAGAGGACGGCGTGATGCGCATGCCGGCTCGTCCGCAGAACGTGCATCAGGCACGCCTGCTGCGGCTGCTGCGCGACGAGGGCCCGCGGTCGCGCGCGGAGCTGGGCGACGTCGTCCGGCTGTCGCGCTCGAAGCTGGCCGTCGAGCTGGACCGGCTGGTCGAGCTCGGGCTGGTGGAGGGCGCCGGGCTCGCGGCGTCGCGCGGCGGGCGGCGGTCCGGGATCGTCCGGCTGTCGCCGAGCCTGCGGTTCGTCGCGTTCGACATCGGCGCCACCTCGATCGACGTCGCGGTGACGGACGGCGCCCTGGAGGTGCTCGGCCACGTCAGCGAGGCGTGCGACGTCCGGCAGGGCGCGACGGCGGTGCTGGACCGGGCCCTGGACCTGCTCGGCAAGCTGCGCGACGAGGGCCTGATCCCGCGCGTGCACGGCACCGGGATCGGCGTCCCGGGGCCGGTGAGCTTCCGGGACGGGATGCCGGTCGTCCCGCCGATCATGCCGGGCTGGGACCGGTTCCCGGTGCGCGACGCGATCGGCGCCGAGCTCGGCTGCCCCGTCCTGGTGGACAACGACGTGAACCTGATGGCGCTCGGCGAGCTGCACGCCGGCCTCGCGCGGTCGGTGGACGACTTCCTGCTCGTCAAGATCGGCACCGGCATCGGCTGCGGCATCGTCGTGGACGGCGCGATCTACCGGGGCGTGTCGGGCAGCGCGGGCGACATCGGGCACATCCGGATCGACGACGACGGGCCCATGTGCGCGTGCGGCAACGCCGGCTGCCTGGAGGCGTACTTCGGCGGCGCGGCGCTCGCGCGGGACGCGGAGGCGGCGGCGCGCTCGGGGGAGTCGCCGCAGCTCGCGGCGCTGCTGGACAGCCACGGGGAGCTGTCCGGCGAGCACGTCGCGCAGGCCGCCGCGGCCGGCGACCCGGCGTCGGTGCGGATCATCCGGGAGGGCGGCCGGCACGTCGGGCAGGTCCTCGCCGGGCTGGTCAGCTTCTTCAACCCGGGCCTGGTGATCATCGCCGGCGGCGTCGCCGGGCTCGGCCACACCCTGCTCGCGGAGATCCGCAGCGTCGTCTACCGCCGGTCGGCGCCGCTGGCGACCGGCAACCTGCCGATCGTGCTGTCCGAGCTGGCCGGCGCCGCCGGGGTGGTGGGCGGCGCGCGGCTGATCAGCGACCACGTGTTCTCCCCGCCGCCCGACCCGCGCCCCCCCAGACGCGGCCCCCCCCCCCCCCCCCCGCCCCCCCCCCCCCCCCCCCCCCCCCCCCCCCCCCCC
>NZ_JBEYYT010000775.1:0-2583 GCF_040645715.1 Spirillospora sp. NPDC046719
TCCGCTCGATCGCGGCGACGCCGCCGACGCGCACGGACGGCCCCGACGGGCCCCGCCGCGCGACGGCCGTGACGGCGGACGGCGCGCCGAGCGCGTCGCCCATGTCCACCGTGATCTCGATGTCGCCGCGTCCGGCCAGGTGGGCGGCCAGGCAGGCGGTGCTGTTGGCGTTCGCGATGTCCTCGGGGACGCCGATGGACGGCGCGAACATGCGGGCGGCGCCGCGTCCGCCGTCCATGGCGTGGACGTAGGCGCCGAGCAGCCCGAGCCCGTCGCACGCGGCTCGCAGCCGGTCGAGGTCGGGGGCCAGGGCCGCCAGCGCGGCCCGGTCCGCGACGGGGACCAGCAGCCGGGGCCGCCCCACCGACGCCACGCGGGGACCGTCTCCGGGCGCCGGCGCGGTGGCGCCGAGCGCGGGGAGCACCAGTTCGCATTCCTCCGCCGTCGCGTCCCGCAATTCCACCGGCCCCGGATCGAACGTGCACTCGAAACGCCTTCCGTCGCGTACGGAACTGCCAGAGAAAACGCGCTTCGATGTGCGGAGAAGAACCCGGAAGTCGTCGCTGTCAGCGCGTTGGGCCAGGACGGCCAAGGCGGCTACCGTCCCGTGGCCGCACGCCGGAAGCTCGCCCTCGGCGGTGAAGAAGCGCACCGAGACGGCCGCACCGGAATGGTCGCCGCCGCCTGGCGAAAGGAAAACGGCGTGCGAGGTTCCCATCCGGACGGGAACGGCGCGGCGTTCGGCGTCGGTCATGGGCCGGTCGTCCAGGACGGCGGTCGGGCTGCCCCCGCCGCCGTTCCGCCGGCACGCGTTCACGATCGTGACGGCCTGACCGCGTGCGTCCATGATCCGGATCCTACGGCGGCCCGGCGCGGACGATCCCGGCGCGGTCAGGACGGGCGCCGCTCCCCCGGCCCCTCGATGTACCGGGCGAGCCATGCGGGGACGCGCGGACGGGGATACGCCTCGAGGTCGTTCTGGTAATGCTCGGGCGCCAGCAGCTGGTCGTGGGGAAAGGGACCGTCGCCGTAGTCGTAGTTCACGGTCGTCTCACCGCGATTGGTGACGGTCAGGAGCAGCCGCCACCAGGGCCCGGAGGGCATCAGCGCCACCGCGTGCCGCTGCTCGCGGACGAGCGCGGCGACCGACTCCGGCACGGGGACGACGACCGACCGGTGGTACGACGAGAACCGCAGGTAGGCGATCTCGGCGGAGATGGTGAAGGCGAACTCCGCCCACAGCCACTCCCATTCGGGCGGCCCGAGGAGGGCCAGCTCCTGCACGATCGGCTCGATCAGCATCGACGCCTCGGCGGCGACCACGTCGATGTCGTCGCCGGCCAGCGGGTCGTGGGGCAGCGGGCCGACGATCCTGATCCCGTCGGCGTCCTGCTCCTCCTCCGGCCCGTCCTCTTCGAGCCACCGCACGAAATCGGCCATGTATTCGTCGGAGCCCATTCCGTGCCCGGTGGAGCCGGCGCGTTCCTGCGCGACGAAACGGTCAACGGCCTGCTGCGGGGGAACGGACGACGAGACCTCCTCGATGCGGCCGGAGTCGCCCACCAGGAACACCGATCTGCCCACCGGCATCTCCAGGAACGCCATGGGGTCGGTCTCGTCGACCTCGACCGGGGCGCACACGCTCCACCCGGCGTCGAAGCGGTCCGCCTCCAATCCCTCGGTGGGATAGTCCAGGCCGTGGGAGCGGATCCACTTCACCACCAAGGAAATCGCCTGCGCCTCGTCCATTCGCCGGACCTCCCGCGTGCCGTTCCACGGCACCCTACCCGGCCTGCGGGCGCCGGAGAGCGGCGAACCTCACAGTCCGGCCGCCTACCGCACGCTCCGGTGAAAGACCATTCTGAGCGGATGGACGTGCGTTTCGCCGAGGACCACGTGCGTTTCCTGAGCTATGGCTTTCGCGGCGCGTCGGTGCACCCCGCGGGAATGGTCGCGCCCGCCCGGATCCGCGACGCCGACTGGCGCGCCATCAGGCCCGAGATCCGGACCGCGTCCGGCGAGACGCTGTTCGTCCCCCGCGAGCGGAAGGCCGATCTCGAAGCGTTCTGCCGTCGCCACGGGATCGCCGAGGCGTCCCGTCCCGACACGTGGGCCGATCTGCTCGAACCGTTCCTCGACACGCGGATCGACGCTGATCAGGAACGCGCCACGATCGTCCGGCTGCACCGCGCCGGATTCACTCCGACCGAGATCACCGCCGTCCGGAAGCGGCTGGCCCCGCTCATGCTCGCCTACAACTTCGACGCCATGGTCTGGGAATGGGTCCATCTCGGCCTCTTCGACCTCCTCACCGCCGCCAACGCTCCCGTCATCGACCCCGCCCTCCAAGCCGAACTCGGCGACCGGGCTGCGTTCTACGAATGGGCGATGGCGATCGCCGACCGGCGCCCCTGACCACGGAGCACGCGGCCGCCGGCCGGACATGGGCGCGGTTTCGCCGGTGACGGAGCCCAGCGCGCGGCCGGGGCGCGCCCCGGGGTGCCCGGCCCCCCGGGGCGGCGGACCCCGGGCGCCGCGCCCCGTAAGGGGGGGGGGGGGCGCGCCCCCCCCGCGGGGGGGGCG
>NZ_JBEYYT010000776.1:0-2569 GCF_040645715.1 Spirillospora sp. NPDC046719
GGCGCCCCGGGCGCGGGCGGCGACCCGATGCCCTTCGGCGGGAACCCGAACGGCAACGCTGCCCCCTACGGCAGCGGGGCCGGGGTGCCGCCGCGGCCGTCGCGGTTCGGGCCGTCCGGCTACGAGGGGCATGTGGACGGCACCCGCCAGTCGCGCAGGGACCGGCTCTTCGGGCCGCTGACGAACTGGTGGCAGGACCGGCGCCGGTGATCAACGTGGCGGAGACGTGCGTCGGGACGCGGGCGCTCGGGCCGGGGCTGCGCTCGGTGGTCTGGGTGCAGGGCTGCCCGTTCCGCTGCCAGGGCTGCCTCGCGCCGGACTGGATCCCGTTCCGCGAGGCGCGCCGGGTCGCGCCGGACGCGCTCGCGGACGAGCTGCTGGCCGACCCGGACGTCACCGGCCTGACGCTGTCCGGCGGCGAGCCGATGGCGCAGGCGGCCGCGCTGGCGGACCTGGTGCGGGCGGCCCGCGCGCGCCGCGACCTGTCGGTCATCTGCTTCACCGGGTTCCGGCGGGCCGAGCTCGCGGGCCGGGACGGCGCGGAGGCGCTGCTCGCCGAGGTGGACGTGCTGATCGACGGCCGGTACGTGCGGTCCCGCAACGACGACCGGGGCCTGCGCGGCAGCGCCAACCAGCGCGTCCACCACCTGACGGACCGGCTCGCCGGCGCGGCGGCGGAGCTGGCGGGCGGCCCGCGCCGCGCGGAGGTGCGGGTCCGCGGCGGGGAGGCGCTGCTCGTCGGCGTGCCGCCCCGCGCCCTGTCCGAGGGGTTCGCCCGCGCGCGCGGCGCCTCCCCAGGCGGAGGCGAGATCTTCACCGGCACGGTACGCGAGGGCACGAGCGGCGAGGAGTCCCGATGAGCGGCGCGAAGGTGATCTCGGTGGACGCGGCGGCGTGGCGGGACGCGCAGGCGTCCGCCCGCGACCTGGCGAAGGTGCGGCGGGACATGCCGCGCCTGCTGCGGCAGGTGGAGCGGGCCGCGCGCGAGGACGTCGAGCGCGCCCGGCGGGAGGCGGCGGCCCGGCAGGACGGCACGGACCGCGCGCTCGCCGGGCTGAGCGAGCAGGCCAGGAAGCTGGAGGACGAGACCGGCCGGCGGCTGCGCGAGCACGGCGAGCGGCTCGCCGAAGGCCGCCGCGAGCTGGCCGAACAGGGCGAGCGGCTCGCCGCCGAGATCGCCCGGGAGCGGGCGGAGCGGCGCGCCGGGCTCGCGGCGGTGGACGCGCGGGTCGGCGCGCTGCGCGGCGAGAGCGACGCGGCGGCGGCAGCGGCGCGGCGGCTGTTCGACGACGCGCGGACGATGCACGACGCGATCCGCGACACGCTGCCGCACGACCGGTTCGCGCCGGGCCGGCTGGAGCGGCTGGCGTCCCGGCTGGACGTGGCGCGGGGGAACCTGGAGGCGCACGCGGCCGGGTACTCGCTGAGCCAGGTCCAGGACCTCTACCTCGACCTGAGCGAGCTGCGCGCGGACGTGGAGCGGCTCGCGCTGGAGTGGGAGGCGCTCCGCGCGGAGGCGCTCGCCGCGCTGCGCACGGTCGCGGCGACGATCGAGGACAACGCGGAGCGCCCGATCGCGGAGGCCGACCCGGGCACCGTGCTGGACGTCGACCACTGGACGGACGGCGGGCTCACCGAACTGCGCGACGCGGTCGCCCGGCAGGTGGACCTGGTCGCCGACCCGGACTGCCCGCTGGACGCCGCCGAGCTGCACGCGCTGATCACCGAGACGGCGCCGGAGCACGAGGGCCGGCTGGACGCGCTGGTCGAGCGGGCCGCGGAGCGGATCGTCGCGTCGCAGCTGCGGGTGAACGTCGCCGAGCAGGTGGTGGCGGTGCTGGAGGGGCAGGGGTTCGCCTGGTCCGGCAACACCTACGCCGCCGGGGACGAGCGGCGCGCGTTCTTCAGCCGGCTGCGGCACCGCGCGGACGGCGGCGAGGTCGTGGTGGAGGTGGCGCCGGACGGCGACGGGTCCGGGTTCACGCTGCGGATCCTGTCGTACGAGGACGACCCGGACGACGCGGCGCGGCGGGAGCGGTCGGCGGCGGTGAGCCGGGCGCTGCGCGCGGAGGGCCTGGACGCCGGCGACCCCGCGGAGGAGGGCGGCGAGCCCGATCCGGCGCTCCGCGACTTCGACCGGCTGGCCCGCCCGGCGGCCCAATCCCGCCCAGCGGCTCATTCCCGTCCGGTGGCAGGGCAGGACGAGGTGCGCGGCCGAGGGGCCGATGAGCGCTGAACCGGCCGGTGCGGTGCCCGAGCGGCTACTGGCGCTGCGGGACGCGGCGCGCGAGGGCGAGTCCGTGCTGCCGCTGTACGGGCCGGGCGTCAAGGACGCGTTCGTGGACGGCCTGTACCGGCAGCACGATCTCGGCAGCGCGGTGTGGGAGGCGCTGCACGACGCCGGCTACGAGCGCGTCGTGTTCTTCTCGCTGGACGCGACGCTGACCGTCCGGGACGCGGCGTCGCGGCGCCTGCCCGCCGACCCGGTGGGGGCGGAGCGGCCGGAGGGCGACGCGTCGGTGATGCGCCCGGGGTTCAGCGGCCCGCTCGGCCGCCGGCGGCTGCGGAC
>NZ_JBEYYT010000777.1:0-2556 GCF_040645715.1 Spirillospora sp. NPDC046719
TGATTCATTACTCTGTCCTCTCTGTCTTTTTTCTCAATTTTACACTAAAATAGATTTTTTGGAAAACTTTGCAACAGAACCCTTGAGGGTATTAACGGCATCATCAAGAAGATTAAGAACACTGCGTACGGCTATACGAATTGGAACAATTTCATCAATCGTATATTCCTGGAACGGGTTTGGTTCAGAGCTAAGAGCAGCAAGGCAGCAGCATAATAAAAGCACCTAGACCAATTAAGGCCTAGATGCTTCACAAAAGATCTATCAACTCTACTTGACGAAGAGCCAATTTTTAAAAGTACTGGCTGTTATTTCATCTTACTCGGTTAAGCCTTAATTCGTTGTCGCAAGCTTCTTATAACTATCTAGCGCACCCGCAAGATCCTTGTCTTTAATCGTCACATGCTGGTTCTTCAATACCTGACTGATAACCCGTTGCATGATGCTTGAATCGCGAGACCATTTAGCGTAAACGCTGGCAGTTAGCGCCTTTTTACTGCTAGTAAAGGTGCCTTTGGCGGGATGGTTAATCATTTTAATAACTTCATACCCGTCTGTCACTTTGACTGGGGTCTGCGTGTAGTCACCATTTTTTAATTTGTAGGCAGCATCCTTAAATGTGGCATCGAGCGTTTTATTGTTTAATTCAAAACTAATCTTCCCGCCGTTATCTTTAGTCGCAGTATCAATGGAATCAGTTTTCGCAAGCGTGGCAAAATCCTTGCCAGCTGCTAAATCACTGATAACTTGCATAGCAGTGTCCTCGTCGCTAGTTAGAATATGTTGGACAGTCACTTTGGGCTGATAGGTCTTCCAAGCGGCCTTGAGCTGGCTTTCAGAAACCTTTTTTAACTTTTTCAGTGCAACTTCACTTAAAAAGTTGGTTCGTAGGCTTTCCTTGAAGCTACTGCGACTGAAACCGTTTTGACTTAAGAAAGCATCGAAATTTTCGCCGTATTGTTGTTTGTAGCTATCATAGGCGTCATTAACTGTTTTAGTGCTAACCGATTTTCCATAGGCATGATTCAATGCACGGTAAATAAGCATGTTAGCAAGCATGGTCTTTGTCGTTGGTGACTGTTTGAGTTCCTTGTAGAAGCTACTTTCAGTCACCTTGCCACCTGAATAGGTCGCAACTGTTTGGTCGGTCTGATTTGACTGACAACCGCTTAGCAGCAGTAAAGCAGTTGCGGTACTTGCCAATAATACTTTAAGGCGCGTTTTTTTCTTCATCGATTCGGTCTCCTCTGAAATGCTTACAGTAAACGTTGTGTATTTATTCTAGCTTTGGCAATTGAGAATTTCAATTCAAATACTCATTTTCTAATAATGCTAAAAATTTCAAAACATCTATAGTCTGTAAACGGCTAAATAATAACGCTAAAAGTTAATTTACAGATAAAAAAATTAATAGAAAAATAAAAATTATCAAAATAAAAAATGGTAGCGAACTAATTGCTATCTTGGAGGATTCAAAATGAAATTCACTAAAGGAAGTTATATTGGCGAAGATATCGTAATAGAGCTATCTAAAGCTGAGAACTTGGAGTTACGAAGAGCTTTGAATCAATGTAAAAAAGAAGATGTAGCACAGATACAACTAAACAGAGGCAAGTGGTTTATGCCATTTGTCTTGGAGGACACGAAAAATGACTAAGTTTGAAGAGAAATTGGAAAAGTTGCCAATAAAAAATATTGAGCATCCTATTGGTGACACTAAATATTATGCGGCCGTTCATGTTAAAACATTGATAGCACAAGCTGACGAAGAATATCAGGAGCTATTTGATAAATATAGTAATCTCAATGATAGCTATGAAAAAGAAGTAATCAGAAGTTCTAAACTAGAATCGCAAATCATTGATTTAAAATCCCAACTCCAACAGCAAGCCCTGCCAGTCGTGCCTGAAGAGGTTGATAAAGCTATCAAATACTTGAAAACTCAGAATAATTTTGCCACACTTACTGATTTGAAGAATCTTGATATTTTGACAGAAAAAGGCTTTTGGTGGCTGAATGATTTCCAATTTAAAGATAGACGATTTGGTTTTGGAGGTCTAAATAATAAGTTATTTATCCTTTCTCATTTAGCTATTACAGGCTATCAAGTAGAAAAACCGCAGCTGTTCTATATTGACTTACCAAAAGTTTTTGGATTAAGCGATTCAACTAGCGATTCAACCTTCGTATCAAAAGCGGAAAGTGGAATAATCTTAGAATTTACAAAAGGGAAAGATTATGCATTAAAATTAACAGAACAAGAAATCAAGTCAATTGATGAGCGTTACTGGCAGTTTGCTGTGCCTGTGGAGGACGGAGAATGACAAGAGGATTTAAAAAAATAAACGAAAATGCGACTATTCCAGAACGAGCGACAGAACATAGCGCAGGATATGACATTTCAGCAAGTGAAACAGTTACGATTCAACCTGATGAAATTAAAATGGTAAGCACTGGGCTAGCTGTTCAACTTGGTGATGATGAAGTATTGAAATTATACGACCGTTCAAGTAATCCAGTTAAGCGTGGCATTGCATTGATTAATTCAGTAGGAAT
>NZ_JBEYYT010000778.1:0-2520 GCF_040645715.1 Spirillospora sp. NPDC046719
AGGTGTGCACGTCCCCCTGCGCGTGCACCTCGAACGACATCGCGTAGTCGTTCCCGCAGACCTCGCAGGTCGCCATCGGTCCTGTCTCCCTCCCCCGCCGCGCCGCGATCACGGTCTACCCCGGCGGGGCGGCGGCCACGCGCCCCCGCCTGGTCTCACACCTC
Source organism: Spirillospora sp. NPDC046719 (assembly GCF_040645715.1). Classification (NCBI taxonomy): domain Bacteria; kingdom Bacillati; phylum Actinomycetota; class Actinomycetes; order Streptosporangiales; family Thermomonosporaceae; genus Spirillospora; species Spirillospora sp. NPDC046719. Next base: position 165 of record NZ_JBEYYT010000778.1, read on the forward strand.
GCGCGCGCACGCTGTGCAGTGGAGTTATCACCGCCGCATTGCGGGCCACACAAGCATGAAACGCCCAGTTCCTAGCGTCGTGCCGCGTCAGCGACCCCAAGGAGACACCCGATGACCGTCACGACCGAAGCGGCGCCGCGCACGCGCCGCCCCTCGCTGAAAGGCCGCTGGATCGAGGACTGGCGGCCCGAGGAGCCGGAGTTCTGGGCCGCGACCGGGGCCCGCACCGCCCGCCGCAACCTCGCGTTCTCGATCTTCTCCGAGCACATCGGGTTCTCGGTCTGGACGCTGTGGTCGGTGCTCGTGCTGTTCCTCGGCCCGGCCTACGGCATCGACCCGGCCGGCAAGTTCATGCTCACCACCGTCCCGGCGGCCATCGGGGCCGCGCTGCGGATCCCCTACACCTTCGCCGTCGCCCGGTTCGGCGGCCGCAACTGGACCATCGTCAGCGCCTCGCTGCTGCTGGTCCCCGCGGTGCTCGCCGCGTTCCTCATCAAGCCCGGCGTCTCGTACTCGACCCTGCTGGTCCTCGCGGCGGTCGCGGGCGTCGGCGGCGGCAACTTCGCCTCCTCGATGGCCAACATCAACGCCTTCTACCCGCAGCGGCTCAAGGGCTGGGCCCTCGGCGTCAACGCCGGCGGCGGCAACGTCGGCGTCGCCGTCGTCCAGCTCGTCGGCCTGGCCGTGCTCGCCACCGCCGGCAAGGGCCACCCGGGCCTCGTCGCCGGCATCTATATCCCGTTCATCGTGCTCGCCGCGCTCGGCGCGGCACTGTTCATGGACAACCTGTCGCAGGTCCGCAACGAGAAGCGGGCGATGCGCGACGTCTGCAGGGACGGCCACACCTGGATCATGTCGCTGCTCTACATCGGCACGTTCGGGTCGTTCATCGGGTTCGGATTCGCCTTCGGGCAGGTGCTGCAGGTCCAGTTCAAGGCCGACTTCGACACCCCGATCAAGGCCGCCTACCTGACCTTCCTCGGGCCCCTGCTCGGCTCGCTGATCCGGCCCGTCGGCGGATGGCTCGCCGACCGGACGGGCGGCGCGAGGGTCACGTTCTGGAACTTCGTCGCGATGGCGGTCTCGGCGGGGATCGTCCTCACCGCCTCGCGGGAGAAGTCGCTCGCGCTGTTCGTCACCGGGTTCATCCTGCTGTTCGCGTTCAGCGGCCTCGGCAACGGCTCCACCTACAAGATGATCCCGGCGATCTTCCGGGCGAAGGCGCAGCTCGGCGTCGCCGACGGCGGCGACCCGGTGGCCGCCGAGCACGAGGCCCGGCGGCTCGCCGGCGCGCTCATCGGCATCGCCGGCGCGATCGGCGCGTTCGGCGGCGTGCTGGTCAACATCGCCTTCCGGCAGTCGTTCCTGTCCTCCGGGACCGGGGACGGCGCGTACATCGCGTTCATCGCCTACTACGCCGTCTGCTGCCTGCTCACCTGGGCGGTCTACCTGCGGACCCACCCGAGGAGGCCGGCGGGCGTCTGACGCCCTGCCGCGCGTTGCGCTGCCGCCCGCCCCGCGACCGGCCGGGCCCCTCCCCGGGGTCCGGCCAGTTCGGCGCGCGGCCCGACGACCGCAGCACCGACTCCCACGCGTCCCCGGACTCCAGGGGCAGGTGCGGCACTCCCCAGTGCCACGCCGACACCAGCACCTCGGGATCGCGCGGCCGGTAGTCCGCGCCGATCGCGCGGGCCATGTCCCAGGCGTGCAGGTGCCACTCCACACACGCGGCGCCCGCGTGGTCGCCCACGGTGTACTTGGTGCCCCGGTAGATCAGGTGGGTGCGGTCCCACATGTCCGGCATCAGGTCGGCGTAGGCGCCGGCCGACACCGAGAACGCCGTGATCCGCTCCGGGCCCGGCTCCGGCGGCAGCACCGCCAGCTCGGCCGCGTTCTGCCGCGCCTGCTGGCGGATCAGCACCGCCGACGCCGCGTCCTGCGCGAACAGCTTGGCCAGCCGGCTGTCCGGCGCGTCCTGCAGGTACTCCAGGAAGTTCTCCGCCACGCACCGCAGGTGCCCGGCCAGGTCGATCAGCTGCCAGTCGGCGCACGGCGTCGGCACGTCCCAGTCCTCGACCGCCGACGCCAGCTCACGGATCGCCCGCGTACCGTCCTGGTAGGACTCGAGTACGCGGCACCGATCCGGCGGCGTGCGCTCCACGTGACTTCCCCCCGCGTCCAGGGCACCAGCGCCCTCCCCGCCGGAGCGCGTCCCGCGCCCGCCGCGCGCGGCGGGCGGTACGGGCCGCCCCGGCGTTCCCCGAGAGGGCAGACTCTCAGAGTTCGGTGGCCGGTGCCACTCGGTGGTGCTGTGTCGTCCCACGTGGTCCCACGTGGGCACGGGCCGCCGCCACGG
>NZ_JBEYYT010000779.1:0-2509 GCF_040645715.1 Spirillospora sp. NPDC046719
CCGGCGCCGCCCAGGGGATCGGCGCGGCCACCGCCCGCCGGCTTGCCGCCGACGGGTACGCGGTCGCGCTCCTCGACGTGTCCGCGCAGGTGGACGAGGTCGCCGCCGCGCTGACCGCGGACGGCGCGGAGGCGCTCGCCCTGCGCTGCGACGCGAGCGACCCCGGCGACTGGGACCGCGCCGTCCGCGCCTGCCGCGCCGGGCTCGGCCCGGTGGACGTCCTGGTGTCGAACGCCCTGCGCTACGAGCCGGGCGCGGCGGACGAGATCTCCCTGGAGTCCTGGCGGGGCCAGCTCGACGTCATGCTCACCGGGACGTTCCTCGGCGTCCGCGCGACGCTCGGCGACCTGCGCGCCAGCGACCGCGCCGCCGTCGTGATCGTGTCGTCCGTGCACGCCTCGTTCGGGCTGCCGGGACGCCCCGCGTACGCCGCCGCCAAGGCGGGGCTGACCGGGCTGACCCGGCAGCTCGCCGCCGAGTACGGGCCCGGCGTCCGGGTGAACGCCGTGCTGCCCGGCCCGGTCCTCACCGCGCAGTGGGACGGCATCGGCGAGGAGGACCGGCGGCGCAGCGCCGCCGAGACCGCGGCGGGGCGCCTCGGCCGCCCGGAGGAGATCGCGGCGGCGATCGCGTTCCTCGCCGGCCCGGACGCCTCGTTCGTCACCGGCATCTCGCTGCGGGTCGACGGGGGCTGGAGCATCACCAAGGGATCCGCATGAAGATCACGAGAGTGGAGACGTTCCTCGTCCCGCCGCGCTGGCTGTTCTGCCGGGTGGAGACCGACGACGGCCTCGTCGGCTGGGGCGAGCCGGTCGTCGAGGGCCGGGCCGACACGACCCGCGCCGCCGTGCACGAGCTGGCCGACCTGCTGCTCGGCGCCGACCCGCGCCGCGTCGAGGACCTGTGGCAGACCATGACCAAGGCGGCGTTCTACCGCGGCGGCCCGGTGCTGTCCAGCGCGGTCGCCGGGCTCGACCAGGCGCTGTGGGACATCCTCGGCCGCTCGCTCGGCGTCCCGGTGCACCAGCTGCTCGGCGGCGCGGTCCGGGACCGGGTCCGGGTGTACGGCTGGATCGGCGGGGACGAGCCCGGCGAGGTGGGGGACGAGGCCGCCGCGCAGATCGCCGCCGGGCTGACCGCCGTGAAGATCAACGCCTCCGGGCGGGCCGCGCCGCTGCCGCCGCCCGCGCAGATCGACGCGATCGTGCGGCGGGCCGCCACCGTCCGGGAGGCGATCGGGGACGAGGCCGACTTCGCCGTGGACTTCCACGGCCGCATCACGGTGCCCGCCGCGCGGCGGCTCATCCCGCTGCTGGAGCCGTACCGCCCGCTGTTCGTGGAGGAGCCGGTCCTGCCGGAGCACACGCACCGGCTCGGCGACGTCGTCGCGTCCACCACGACCCCGATCGCGTGCGGGGAGCGGCTGTTCTCCCGCGCCGAGTTCCTGCCCGCGCTGCAGGCGGGGGTCGCGGTCGTCCAGCCCGACCTGTCGCACGCCGGCGGGATCTCCGAGGTGCGGCGGATCGCGTCGCTGGCCGAGGTGCACGGGGCGCTGCTCGCCCCGCACTGCCCGCTCGGCCCGCTGTCGCTCGCCGCGAGCCTGCAGGTGGCGTTCGCGACGCCGAACTTCCTGATCCAGGAGCAGAGCATCGGCATCCACTACAACGACGGCGCCGAGGTGCTCGACTACCTGGCGGACCGGTCGCCGTTCGCGTTCGTGGACGGCTCGATCGAGCGCTGGGAGGCGCCGGGCCTGGGCATAGAGATCGACGAGGACGAGGTGCGCCGCGCCGACCGGATCGGGCACCGGTGGCGCCCGCCGGTCTGGCGGCACCCGGACGGAGGGCACGCGGAATGGTGAACACGACGAACACGGAGAACACGGCGAACACGGCGGGCGCGGCGAACACGGCGGGCACGATCGCGGCGGAGTTGGAGCGGCGCCGGCTGGTCGCCATCGTCCGGGGCCCCGACCCGGCGGCGGCCGTCCGCACCGCGCTCACCCTCGCGGAGGAGGGCGTCGCGCTGATCGAGGTGTCGCTGAGCGGCGCCGGAGCTCTGGACGTGATCGAGGAGGTCGCGGGCAAGGCCGCCGGAGCCGCGCGGATCGGCGCGGGCACGGTGCTGACCGCGGACGACGCGCGCCGGGCCCGCGACGCGGGCGCCGAGTACGCGGTCACGCCGTCGCTCGGCGCGGGCGTCGACGAGGCGCTGCGGCTCGGCCTTCCCGTGCTGGCCGGCGCGCTCACGCCGACCGAGGCGGCCGCGGCCGTCGCCGCCGGCGCGACGGCCGTCAAGCTGTTCCCGGCGAGCGCGCACGGGCCCGGCTACCTCACCGCGCTGCGCGACCCGTTCCCGGACGTCCCGTTCGTCCCGGTCGGCGGCGTGGGCGAGGCCGAGCAGATCCAGCAGTTCCGCGACCCGGCTGTCCGGGCAGCCTGCCATCGCGGCGTAGACGCCCAGGTGGTCACGGGCGGTGTGGCCGGGGTGGAACGCGTTGCCGTCGAAC